>JBCNVI010000006.1:0-2923 GCA_039630235.1 Candidatus Hydrothermales bacterium
TTACATTTTAAATTTATATAATCTACACTTCTTTTAAATTCACTCAATACTACTCTTTCACATCCACATAATTCCAACAAAAATTTATTTAAAACATTCAAAAAATTTCTATTCTTTATCATTCTTCTTAAACTCATATATTTTCTCATATATAAAGATTTCGTCTTTCTCCAATTTTTAAAATAATCAGGATTTCTATTTTTCCATTCTTTTCTTATTTCTTTCCTACTTTTATTTTTAAAATCAATCTTCTTTTTTATTTCACTCCATATATCTTTTATCTTTTCATAGGAAATATCTAATTTTTCTGAAACCTCCTTTAAATTAAACCCCTGCCTTATTAAATCTATAAACCAGATTTCTTCCTCTTTTAATTTATAAAAGAACTTCTCAAATTTATCCAAAATATTATCACTTCTTACCTTCCCAATTATTTCAAGTTCTTCATCATCCTCTTTATCTCCCTTAAATTTTTCTTTACATTTTTGAAAACAGATATATGCTTCTCCTGTTAGATCATCTTTATGGTCAAAAAAATTATACTTTTTACAAAAATTAATAATTTTAAAATTAATCTCTTTTAAATAATTTTCAAACTCCATTTTTCAAAACTTTTATAACCTATCCTTTTTCACCAAGAATTCTTTTAGCAAGTTCTTTCTTTTCCTCTTTTGTTTCTGCAAGAATAAAAAGAGCAATCAGTCTAAAACTGTCATCCATTTTTTCCCAGGTCTTTCTAAATCCCTCATCCATTCTTTTAAATCCCTCATCCATTTTTCTAAATCCTTCATCTATTCTTCTAAATCCTTCATCCATACTTTTAATTATAGCCATAGTATTTTCTCTTATAATCTTTCCATTCCTCCACGCCATATAACCTATTGCAAAAGCAAGCAATGTAAAACCTACACCAAGTGAACCTAATGCTACTTCCATCGTTAAAATAATATAGCCGAAATAAACTAAAAATCAAAAATGTATCTTTAATCTTAACCCTATTTGCCAACGCAATTTAAAAACCCCTTAATTTCAATCATATTCATTTTTAAATTGCCCTAACAAAAATACTCCTCTTTATCATAAACAAAATACTTTTTAAAAAATAAGATATTTAAGCATAAAACCAAAAAGTGACAAACACAAAAAAATCTTTTGGCTAATTCAGTACCAAAAGTCTATTCAAAGATCCCCAAATTAGAAATCCATAAATACTTATATACCTTTAAAAATCATAGAATCACTTAAAAATTTAATTATCTCAAATTTTACAAGGCTTTATCAAAGTATTTATTTTATAATTATAGATGATACCAAAAGTAAAGTTGGGAAACGAAGAAACTCCAATTTTTACATTAGGAACCTGGGATATAAGAAATAAAAAGAAGATGATTGAAACAATTAGATACGCGTTGGAAATCGGATTAAATCACATAGATACTGCTGAAATGTACGGTATTGCTGAAGAGGTTATAGGAGAGGCAATAAAGGGAATCGCTAGAGAAAAAATTTTTATAACAAGTAAGGTTTTACCTCATAATGCTAGTTTCAACGGAACAATCACTGCCTGCGAAAAAAGTCTTAAAAAACTTAAATCAGACTATATTGACCTTTATTTACTTCACTGGTATGAACCCTACGTTAACCTTTCTGAAACTTTCTCCGCCTTCGCAAAGTTAATTGAAACAGGAAAAATAAGATACGCTGGTGTAAGTAACTTTGAAATACCTGAATTAAACAAAGTAACTGAAATTTTTAAGCCCTTTAAAATAGTTAATAATCAGATAGAATATAACCTCTCTAATTTTAAGTATGTTGAAGATAAAATTTTACCTTTTTGTGAAAAAAACGATATAACTGTTTCTGGTTATTCACCTTTTTGGCAAGGAAAAATACCGAAAGGGACTAAGGGATGGAAAATTATTGAAGATATTGCGAGAAAATATGATGCAAAACCACTTCAAATCGTGTTAAATTTTCTTGCTAGAACAGGAAAAATAATTTTGATATTTAAAACTGAAAGTATAGAGCATTTAAAGGAAAACCTTGATTCAATTAAAATAAAACTTGAAGAAGAGGACTTGAGAAAAATAGAGGAAACCTTTGCTAACTATTAGGGGCTCTTACAAAAAGCAAAAATCTAAGACTAAGTCTTATAAAAATCTACAAATAGAGCTTTCTAAGTCACTATTATGACAAAATCCACTTTCCATGGCCATCTATAGGATTAGCTATAAATATGATCTCTTTTTAGTTTCAACTTGTAAAGGCCTACTGTGTTCTTCCTTATACTCTTCTGTGGGACAGTATATTGGTACAAGAAGCGTATTTATCTTTGCCATTGGACTTTCAAGCTGTTTTGACTTGCGTTTACAGTTTATAGAATTATAGCGTTATCGGGTTATAAAAAGTCAGGATATTAGGGTTAAAAGGGGGATCTCTAAATTTTTTCTTTAATAACAAATGGTTTTTTATCCTGCGACTCAAAATAGACCCTTATTAAAATCTCCATCAAAAGCCCTGTAAGTATAAAGTTAACAGAGGGGATAAAAAAGATCAGAGCAATAAACGTTTTTAAATTTCTGAAAATGTCTAATTTTAAAAAAAAGAAATCATACAGGGACCAAAATAAAAAAATTAAGCTTAAAAGAATAAAAATCAGTCCAAAAAGACCTAAAAAGTGCATTGGCTTTAAAAAATAGTCACCCATAAACTTAACAGTTAAAAGATCTAAGAGAACTTTAAAGGTCCTTTTAAGACCATACTTACTTTTACCTTTTAATCTCTTTTTATGCTTAACCTCTACTTCTTTTAACTTTGCTCCCTGATACACACAGAGGGCAGGCAGAAAACGATGCATCTCCCCATAAAGCCTTAAATTCTTTACAACATATCTTTTGTAGGCTCTCAAAGTACACCCATAATC
>JBCNVI010000006.1:3021-122966 GCA_039630235.1 Candidatus Hydrothermales bacterium
AAAAACGATGCATCTCCCCATAAAGCCTTAAATTCTTTACAACATATCTTTTGTAGGCTCTCAAAGTACACCCATAATCTTTTAATTTAATACCGGTAATAAGAGATATTAAAAAATTAGCGATTCTTGAGGGTAAAACCTTAGTCAAAAAGGGATCTTTCCTTTCCTTTCTAAAACCAGTTATAACATCATAACCCTTTTCAAGTTCTTTTAATAAAATTTCAATATCTTCAGGATCGTTTTGTAAATCTGCGTCCATCGTTATTACAACATCTCCATTTGCCTCCTCAAAACCAGCGTATAACGCAAGTGTCTGTCCAAAATTTCTTATAAACCTTATTCCCTTAACCTTACTATCTTTTAACTTAAGCTTTTTTATAATCTCCCACGAATTATCCCTACTCCCATCATCCACAAATATTATTTCATAACTTTCAATAGATTCCCTATCTAAAAAGTCTTTCAATTTAGAATAGAGGGGCTCAAGATTTTCTTCTTCATTAAATACAGGTATAACAATAGATAAAAAAACCTCAGATTCCTTCATGACAATTGCAGTTTTTCTGGTGCCATTTTAAAAAGCTCTCTATACCATCTTCAAGAGAAGTAACAGGATTATAATTTAAAATCATCTTCGCTTTTTCTATATTAGCATAGGTTCTTTTAACATCACCCATCGGAAGTGGCTCTAAAACAATCTTTGCCTTTTTACCTAATAACCTCTCAATTATCTTAATAACTTTAAAAATTGAAACAGGTTTAGAGTTTCCTAAATTAATTATATCAAAGTCAAAATCTTTTAACTGGATTGCACTTATTATACCTTTGACAATATCGTCAATGTAGGTGTAATCCCTTTCTGTTTTCCCTTCACCAAAAACTCTTATTTCCTCACCTTTCAGTATTTTTTTTGTAAATAGGTGAATGGCCATATCTGGTCTTTGAGAAGGACCATAAACTGTAAAAAGTCTAAGTACTAAAACTTTTATTCCGTATAGTTTGTTATAGGTTTCGCAGAGAATTTCTGCAGCCCTTTTTGAATATCCATAGGGAGAAACTGGAACAATATTTTTGTCACTTTCAGAAAATTTTCCTCTCTTGTCTCCATAAACAGAAGAAGAAGAGGAAAAAATTAATTTTATTTTTTTATCCTTTATACACTCAAGTAAAGTTAAAGTTCCTTTGATATTAATCTCAATGTATTTAAAGGGATCTAAAATTGAGGCTCTCACGCCGGGTCGTGCTGCAAGATGCACCACTACCTCTGGCTCCTCCTCTAAAATAACTTTTCTTATAGTTTCCTTATCAAGAATATCAACCTCATAAAATTTAAAATTTTTAAAGCTAAGAATATTTTCAAGATTCTTTCTTTTTAAGGAAACATCATAGTAAGGATCAAAATTATCGATTCCTACTATATCATAACCAAGTTCAAGAGTTTTTAAGGCCAAGTTACTACCGATGAAACCGGCTACTCCAGTTATTATGACTTTCAAATTTAAGAATTATACTTAATCTTTAACTTAAATTTAAAATATGTTACATTTTACGAACACCTTTAAACCAATAAGAAAAATTTTCTTTTTCAGATGGGAGGGTCTAGGTGATCTTATTCTTGATACTCCGCTTTTTAGAATAATTAAAGAAAATTTAAAAGATACTGAATTAACTGTTATAACATCGCCTAAAAATAGGGAAATTCTTTTTTATAACCCTTTTGTTGACTATGTTTTACCCAAGAAAAGTCTTTTAGAATTATTGTTTAAAAAATGTGATCTTTTTATTGACATGATGGGGAATACAAGAACTTTCCTTTTATTTTTAATTTTAAGACCTCCATTACGATTAGGTTTTCAAAAGAAACTGCCCTTTTTGAATTTAAAAATTCCTTTTGTGGCAACCCCGGAATACACAATAAAACACAGACTAAAACTTCTGAAAATACTTAATATAAAAAATATTCCTGAAAACCCACTCCCTGAAACTTATCTGAGCAAAATGGAAGAAGAGAAGTTTAAAGTAAAATTTAAAGACATAATCAAATATGACTACGTAACAATTTTCCCCTACGCAAAGGGTAAAGTAAGAGATTTTAACGATAAGATTTATTCATACTTAAACGATAGACTAACAGAAAAAAATATAAAAGTTATTTTTATCTTTACACAAGAAGGAATAAAAAAATTTGAAAAAATAAGAAAACTTTGCAAGAGAGAACCTGACTACCTATATTCACCAAGTTTGAGAGAACTTATATTTCTTTTAAAGTATTCTAAGTTATACATAGGACCAGACACAGGGCCAAGACATATAGCAATTTCACAAAATACCAAAACTTTAACATTTTTTACTCATACAAACCCAATAAACTGGACCCCTAAAGGTTACGAAAACCATAGGTTTTTTACACCAGAAATAGATTGTCATCCCTGTGAGACAAAAAATCTAAACCTTTGCAAAAGAAAAGACTTTAAGTGCCTTTCACTTTTTGACCCTGAAAAAATTTTCGAAACCTCAATAGAATTATTAAAAAAATAAAAATTAAAAAGTAAAAAATATCGATTAAATTTCCGTACCTTACATAGAAAGTTTTATGATTAAAAATCTTTACTTCTGACACCAAAACACCTCTTTTGAAAAGTGGAATTTCCTTCAAAACTCTTCCCTTTTCATCAATTATACAACTTATTCCACTTCTTGCTGACCTTACAAGGTATCTTCTTGTCTCAACTGCCCTAAAAATTGCAAGATCTCTATGCACTCTTGGACCAAGCGATTTTCCAAACCACCCGTCACTTGTAATATTTACAAGTAAATTTGCTCCCTTTTTAACAGCCTCTCTTGAAATCTCAGTAAAAATTGATTCAAAGCAAATCGGGACAAAAACAGAAAAATCCTCGATTTTGAAAATTCTCAAATCCTTACCCCTAGAAAAGTCTCCCTCTCCAAAGTCAAGTTTCCTAAGTACTGGAAAGGTTTCATCAAAGGGTAGGGCCTCACCAAAGGGAGTAAGATGAGTTTTATGATAAAAATCTATAAGGTTTCCTTCCCTATCGGCTAAAAAAGCCGTATTAAATAACCTGTACTTTCTCCTTACAAGTTGAGCATCAGCATTTCCAAAAATTAAATAGGAACCAGTTTTCTTTACAAAATCCCTTACTATTTTAATAACATTAGTGTCAAATCTAGCAAATGACGGGATAGAGGACTCTGGAAATACAGATATTAAAGTACCAGTTATAGCAAGAGAATCATATATCTTTCTTGATATTAAAAATTCCTCATCTCTACTATAAACTAGGGGGATGTTTGGTTGATAGACTGAAACTGAAATTTTTCTAATAGGCTCTAAGTCTCTTTTTAAAAGAAAAAAACCAAAGAGTAAAGACAAAAAGAGAAAAAGAAAAGAGATAAGAATATATTTTTTTTCTGCCTTATAGAATAAAAAATTTATTAACACGATAAGGAAGGTTAGAAAAAAAGGACCGAAAAATTCTGTTAATTGAATGAGAGGTAAATTGTTCTTTTGAGTTAAAAAAAGAACAATCCAGGGAAAACCTATCTCTGTTTTTGACCTTATTATCTCAAGAATAGTATAACTAAGTGGAACCAAAATATAAGAAAAATTTTTATTAATAAACCTTTTCAAGAGAAAAGTAAATATACCGAAATAAATTCCATGAGCAATAAAAATTAAAAAAACACCGATTGTTATCCAAAAGTAAGCTTCCTTTTCTATTTCTCTTAAATTAAAGATCCAGTTTAATTGAAAAAAAGAAAAGATCGTTCCAAAGATAAAACCTGTCAAAAAAACTCTTTTTACATTTTTAATTAGTATAAAAAGAGGAACAAAAGCAACAAAGGCAAAAGGAAAAATATAAAAAGGGGGAAAGGAAAATAGCAATAAAAAAAGGGAGAGTAAGAAAAGTAGTATATTTTTAATGTCTAATTTTCTCAATAATTTCAAGAATTTTTATCGCGTCATCAATTTTAAACCTAGGACTTTCAATCTTATTTATTGAATTGACAAAATTCTCTAGTAACAAATCAAAGGAGAGTCTATAGAAACTTTTTTCTTCTGTAATCCTAGGTGTTATATCTATAAGATGACCAAAATGTTTTTGAATAATTTTAAAAGGCGTAAGGTAGGCATTACCCTTTTCACAATATACTTCAATTTGAAATTTGTCTTTATCTATAAAGGGATCCCACAAAACTTCTATTGATACACTTGAATTATTCTTAAGTTCTAAGTAAAGTGTACCTTCCCATTCAATTCCTGTACTTTCATTTTTTCTGAAAAACTTCAAAAAATTAAATGGTTCTGTTTTGAAGTAAAAATAGTATATTTCAAAGATGTGAATTAAAACTGAATGATAAATTGAACCAGCACAGTTGGGATCTTGTAACCAGTTTGGACCCGAAAATTCTATTCTTCTTCTTTTTATGAACTTTGTATGTATTATCTCTCCAAGAACTTTCTTCTCAAACACAATCTCTTTTATTTTTATTATATCTGGTCTAAAAGAGTAATTCATAGCTGGCATATAAATCCTGTTTGTATCGCTGATTTTTCTCTTTAATTCAAGTGCTTCCTCAAGTTTTAACGAAACAGGAAGCTCGCAGAGAGTATGTTTTCCATAAGTTATGGACGCAAGAGACATAGGATAATGGAGATGATTAGGAGTAGTTATTATAACAGCATCTACATTTTTATCTGACAAAAGGTCCTCAAAGTCAGTATAGATTACTTCTGCCTTATGTATTTCTTTTGCCTTATATAGTTTTGCCTCGTCTAAATCACATAAGGCATAAAGGTTTATTTTATCCTTTAATCTTTTTATTGAGGGTATATAGCCTATCTGTGCTATATGACCAACTCCAATTATTCCAAAATTTAACCTTTTACTCTCTTCCACTTCTCACCTCCTCCTCAATTAATTTAATTTTGCCCGATATTACTCTGCACTCATTTATACTACCCTCTATCTTTCTAATATTTAGATTAATTTCTTTAAGCTCTTCTATTAGTTCCTTTAGCACTTTTTCACCAGTTTCAGCCTCCTGCAGTTCCTCACCAATTGACCTTATAACCTCTGAAAGTCTTAACACTGAACTCTCAAGCAAAATCGGTATATTTTCGAGTTTATGTAAAAGTTCAATAGTATTCGAGAAAACTTCTTTTTCCCTACTCTCAGATTCTAAAAATTTTTCAAGACCTTTTTGAAGTAAACTCTCATACTCACCTATGTAATTTTTCGCCTTTTCTAGTACTTCACTAAATAAAACAAATTCGTGAGTTAATCTACTTATTACATTTTCTACAGACTGGGCAAGATTACCTATCTCTCCAGCAATAATTGAGAATCCCCTTGCCTCTTCTCCCAATCTTGCAGCCTCAATAGAAGCATTAAGTGAAAGAAGTCTTGTCTTACTTGCATAGTCTTTCATAAATTCAACAAAACCATGGATTTTCTCAATAATGGAAATAGAGGAAAGAATATTTTCTTTTAATCTCTTAAACTCTTCATTTAAACTATTAAGATTTTCCCCTAAACTCCTTAAAGAGAAAAAAATAGATTGAATATAAGATCTTCTTCCCTCGAAAAATGAAACAAAAGGTAAAAGTTCATCTTTTCCTTTTTCAAATTCCTGTGTTAAATTTTCAAGGATATCAAAATTTTTTCTTATTTTTTCAGAAATACTACTAAAAGACCCTCCTGATTGAGAAAGTGAAAAGTTAAATTTTGTAATTTGAGAATCAAGTTTATTTAAAATTTCATTGACCGATTTTAACTTCATCACAATTTCATCAGAAAAATAAGGTAATTCCCGTATATAAAGATAAATCCGAATTATTCTTTCTACTAATTTAGAAACCATATCAAATCTTTCTCTATCATCCTCCGAAAAATTATTCTCTATTTTTGACTCAAAAATAAGTAAACCACGTAATTTTTTATCCTTGTAAAACGAAATCAAATAGGCAGACAAAGTATCAGGAGAAAAGAATTCCTTTCTTTCTTCTACTTTCTTTATATAAATTCTTTCATTCTCTTTAATTAGATCAAAAATATCTTTTGAAAAAGTTTTCTCTAAATATTCTTTCTCATCTGCATAAACACATCTAATCTTTCCGTCCTCTTTTATAAAAATTTTCATATGATCAAAATCAACATATTCTCTTAAAAGGTCAAACATTTTACTGAGAAACCTCTCTAACGAAAATTCACGGCTCACAAGAGCTTCTATACGGTAAAGAATTGAAAGTTTATCTAAATTAAGATAATCTTTGAGAACTAATACACTTATAAAAAGAAGCAGCAAAACTAAAATAACCCCCAAAAAATTCTTACCTCTTATGAATTCATATAACAAAAAAGCTAAAGCTGTATAAAAAAATATGAGCCCTATCTCCCTTGCCAAAGTATAGAGATGAATTTTTAAATTTAATTTTTTCTTCACAAAAATAGGTAAATAGAAAAAAACTGGATATAAAATAGGGGAAAAAGCTAAAAAAATAAACGTGTTTATCTTTAGTACAGGTATTTCTATGTATCTTATTAAACTTAAAAAAAGGGCTCCTAAAAGATAAGAAAGGGAAGTATAAGTTATATTTAAAAAGTTCTCTTTAAGAACAAAGAGACCAAAAAGAAAAACCCCGAAAAAGGAAGCTATTGACCCCGAAATGGGAGAAATATAAGAAAAAAGCAATGCAACTGCTGGACAAAAGGAAAAAAAATAAAAATGCCTTAACGGAAATCTAAAAAATCTTAATAAAAATACAACAATAAAAGTAATAAGAAAAATAGGTAAAGAAAAAACACTCTCCCCCCTTAAACTTAAAAAAGAAAAATGCAAGAAAACAAATAAAATCGAAAACCCAATGTAAAGGTAAATAAAAGAAATCATAGTTTTATTTTAAAACAACCATATTTAAGTTTTCTAATCCATAAGTCTAATTAAAAGGTTTAAATCTTCCTCATTTTTAACAAAAAGACCTATGTTACCGAGTCTTACATTCTTTAAGCCTACTTCTTTTACAACCTTATAGGCTTCAAGCATTTCATCTAAAGTAGGACTTCTCAGATTTTTTAATTTATAGGCTCCAAAGAAAGCTAAAATAGTAAAGGGGATATTTGGCTCTACCTTTACAAGGTGCTCTGCAACCTTTTTTATCTCGTCAGTCTCAACCCATCCAGGTATATATAAAGTTAAAACTTCAAGAGTAAAACCCCTTCTTAAGATTTCTTCTGGAAGTCTTAATATTAAATCGTTTTCACAACCAGTAAGCTTTTTGTGTATTTCACTACTAAATGCCTTAATATCAAGCCAAAATGCGTCAATTCCATATTCTTTAAATAAATCTAAATTCTTTGGTGTTAAACCATAACCGTTTGTTTCAAATAAAACCCATAAATTTAAATTTAAATCTTTTATCTTTTCTGCAGTTTGTAAGTACCAATCAGGATTACAGGCAAGATCTCCACCAGTAAAGGCCACAATATTTCTTGCAGGACCAAAACCCTGGGGCGATAAAAGGACCTGCTCTTTTTCTAACTTACCTGGACAAATGGAAGACCTCTTTCCACTTAATACACACATTCCACAATTTTTGCAGAGATCATCAGAGTGAAAGGCTGTAGCTCTCTCTTTCGGTTCATAAACATTAACTATCTTTACATAATCCTTAACAACTTCAACTACATCATCAGGTGACATCCACTTACCATTTTTATACTTTGTAAATTCAAAGGAATGACACTTTAAACAAGAAAAATTACAACCTGACTGGTAAATTGAAAGATAATCTTCAGGACGAGAAAGCTGTATAGATTTTATTAAACGATAAGGTTTACCATTTTCCCACTTTAGGGTCACTTTACAAGCAACATCCTGTAAATAACTTAGTGTGTAAAGATTTTCAGGTTTATAATAGGTCAAACAACTTCCCCTTTTGTAACCCTGCTCTATCATTTTGCAATAATTAACTTCTTTTTCTTTTCTCACTTAAATTTAACTAAAAAATTTTCCACAGGAGGGACATTTATAAAAAACTTTTCTTTTTTGTGTGATTTTAAAGGAGTAGGAAAATGAACAATAGGGACAAGCTTTTTTTTCAGGCTCATATGGTGAGGCAAAATCACATTCTGGATATCTCGAACAACCATAAAAAAATTTTTTACCTTTTCTTTTTACTAAATAACCACTTTTACATTTTGGACACAAAAACTCCTCTTTAAATAAATCTCTCTTATATTCACACTTTGGAAAATTAGAACAAGAAAAGAACTTTCCGTATCTTCCCCATTTTATAACAATTTTACTACCACACCTTGGACAAAGCTCTTCTGTCTCTTGTTGTAGATGAGTTTTTTTTACGCTTAAAAAATCAGTCTCGATTTTGTCTATTAATTTACTGAATTCACTCCAAAATAACTCTAAAAATCTCTTTCTTTCTAAGTTACCTTCCTCTATCTCATCAAGGTATTCTTCCATTTTCCTTGTAAAATCAACGTTGAAAATTTCTGGAAATTCAGATACAAGTATATCACAAACTTTTTTACCTAGTTCAGTTGGGAAAAGTGTTTTTCCAACTTTTTCCACATAATTTCTCTGATATAAAATCTCAATAATAGGAGCGTATGTGGAAGGTCTTCCAATACCTAATTTCTCAAGAGTTTTAACAAGATCCGCTTCAGTGTATCTTGGAGGTGGCTGTGTTTGCTTTTCAACTATTTCTACATCTTTTATAGAAAGTACCTCATTTTCTAAGATATCAGGAAGTTCAATCTCATCCGCCTCTTTTCTGAGAATTCTCATAAATCCGTCAAAAATAACTTTTTTACCTTTAATCTCCCCCTCTATCTCCTCATTTCCGAATATTATTTTTTTATCTTCAAATTTAGCGTTTTCAGAAAAAGCCGCAAGTGTTCTAAGATAAATCAACTCATAAAGTTTAAATTCATCTTCCTTTAAATAATCTCTAAGATTTTCAGGTAAAAAACTTATTTTTGTTGGTCTTATACATTCGTGAGCACCCTGAATCCTCTTACTTTCCTTAAATTTTCTCTCTTTTTTCCTCACGTACTCTTCTCCAAAGAGCTCCTTTATCTTTTGTTTAATCTCTGGAATTACTTTTTCACTTATCCTTACAGAATCTGTTCTATGATAGGTTATAAGCCCCATTCTTCCCTCAGGTGTTTCTAAACCTTCAAAGAGCGTTTGAGCAATTTTCATGGTTTTTCCTGGGGAAAAAGAAAGTATCTTAGAAGCTGACTCTTGCAACGTACTTGTTTTAAAGGGTTCAGGCGGTGTTTTTTCCTTAATTTTTGTCTTTATTTCTAAAACTCTAATTAAAGAATTAAGAATTTTTTCCTTTATTTCCTCTGCAAGAGCTATTTCTTTTATTTTACTTACATCTTCACCCTTATATTTTTTAATTTCGCCCTTAAATTCCTTTCCATCTTTTGCGAAGGTAACTACTATTGTGAAGTATTTCTGAGGTACAAAATTTTCTATTTCCCTTTCCCTTTCTACTATAATTCTCAATGCAACAGTTTGAACCCTTCCGGCTGAAAGTCCTCCTTTTATTAACTTCCATAGAATTGGTGAAACTTTATATCCAACTATTCTATCGAGGATTCTTCGTGAAAACTGTGATTCAACCTTGTTTAAACTTATTTCAGTAGGATTTTCAATTGCCTTTTTTATCTCCTCCTCTGTTATTTCGTAGAATAAAACTCTTTTAGCATCATCCCTTTTTACCTCCTCTTTGATGTGGAAACATATAGCTTCACCCTCTCTATCAGGATCACAACCTAAAAATACCTTTTCAGCATCCTTCGTTTCTTCCTTAAGTTTTTCAATTATTTTTCTTTTTTCCTCTATGATTACAAAATGGGGTTCAAAACCGTTTTCTATGTTAACTCCAAATTCATCTTCTGGCAAGTCTTTGATGTGACCATATGACGCAAGAACCTTAAATTCGCCCTTTAAGTATTTTTCTATGGTTTTTGCCTTTGAGGGAGACTCCACAATAAGAACTTTTTTACCCTTCATTTAGTTACTAAAAGAAAAAATATAGTCATCAAAAGTAAAATAAGACCATTAACAAATATTATTTTGGCAGGATAAATATATTCTGCAAGTATTCCGAAAATATAAGATAAGATAAGGAATAAGCTATTTACAAGTAGCTCCTTGCTTGCAAATATTCTTCCTCTTAGCCCTTTTGGCACATTTTCATGAAGGATTGTATCTTGAAAGATTGTTACTGATGAGAGTATGAATCCACCGAGAAAAGAAAAGATTCCGATATATAAAAATCTTTTTAAAAAAGAAAAGAAGATGAGTAAAAAAGAAAGTATCAAAAAAGAGTATTTAATAACAGCTTTTCTATCTAATTTATCGCCAAAGGAGCCTAATAAAAAAGCACCTGAAACCATGCCAAGAGCTGTCAACGCTCCAAGTTTTCCAATACCTGTAGTTCCGTATCCGAGAAATTGCTGAACCAGGATTACGATTAATACATATACGTTAGCACCGATGAAAACTAAGAAAAAGAGGGAAAAAAGCACAAAAGAAACATTTTTATCTTTTAAAATTAAAACTAGGGCTTCTTTTAGATCAGCTATTGCTCTTTGAAAGTAATTTTTTTCCTCTTCAATTATAAGTCTTTTAAGATCTTCCCCTTTTAATTTTCTTTCATCAGGTATTACCAGAAAAGCTAAGAGTAAACCTGAAATTAAAAAGGTAAGAGCATCTATGTAAAAACCAGCTTGCCAGCCTTCTATACCAAAGTTTTTCCATATCTCCCAGTCAACAATCAGTCCTCCAGCAAAAAGCCCAATAACTGTAGCAAGTCTTCCTGTTAAAGTTGCAACTGAATTGGCTGCCAAAATCTCATCTTTAGATTTAAGCAAACTGGGTATAATTGCCATTTTTGTCGCGTTGTAAAGAACACCTATTAGAAAAACAAAGAAGACGATAATATACATTGGAAATATGTGTCCGAAGGATAAAACTGCAAGGGGAATCATAAAGACTAAAAGGCCTCTTAGAAAATCACCTAACACAAGGATCATCTTTCTATTTACTCTGTCAGCTATTATTCCTGCAATTGGACCAAATATTACACCTGGTATTGTGAAGAAAAATGCAAGATGAGAAAAGGCAACCGAATGTCCGAAGGCCTTAGCTTTTAAAAGAGCTATTAAAGAAATATGATCCAGTTTATCTCCGATAAGAGATATAGTTTGGGCAAGAGAATATAGGAAAAAGTTTCTATTTTTTATAACTCCTACTATACCTTTATTTTTCAATTTTTACTTTCTCCTTAACTTCAAAATAGTAAGATTCGATTTCGTCAACGATTTTATCCCATGAAAATTTTTCCACTGCCTTTTTTCTTCCGTTTTCTCCCATTTTTACCCTTAAATCTTCGTTTTTTAAAAGATAAATAATTTTATCGGCTAACATTTCTGGATCTTCAGGTTTAGTTAGGAAACCTTCTTTACCGTCTTCAACTACAAACCTATAGCCTTCTATATCTGAGGCAACTATAGGGACTGATGAGGCCATTGCTTCAAGGAGAACTATACCAAAAGACTCGTATCCTATAGCTGGGGAACAAAAAACATGAGAGCTTGCATAAATTTTTGGCAGTTCTTCAAAGGATACTCTTCCTAAAAAAGTAACGTTATCCTTTAAATAAATTTTAGATTTTTGTTTTTCTATACCAAGGAGCGGACCTGTGCCAACAGCAACAAGATGGGCATCCTTAACTTCTTTAATTACTTTACGGAAAGCCTTTCTTAAATATTTAAAACCTTTTCTTTTTTCAAATCTACCTACAAAAAGTACAATCTTTTTATTTTTGGGCAATAGGTTATAACCTTTTTTTGATGGATTGAATCTATTGACATCGACTCCATTAGGAATTATTCTATAGTCGCCCCCAAAGTGTCTTTTAATTGAATCTCTTGCGGTAGGGGAAACAGCTATTTTACCATGAATTTTCTCAAAAACTTTAATTAAATATCCCTTAAATATCTCGTATAACTTTAAGGGATCATGTGTTGCATGAAACGTGGAAAAATTATGAGTGTTTGAATACTTTAGTGAGTAGTAGGGCATAAATGGTGCAATTGGTCCGTGAGTGTGAATAATATCAAAATTTCCATTAACAATTAAATCTTTTATTTTTTTGATCCCCCTAGCTGTGATAGTTATTCTACCAACTGATTTATTGAAAAATATAGGAATAGATCTTCCTATCCTTATTACATTTTCCTCATCTTTGTAATCAGGAAATTTTTCTTTACTATATCCACTTGTCAGTATGTAAACCTCATGTCCCCTTTTTTCAAGTTCTTTTCTTAAATGGTATATATGTTCGGATATACCTCCAAGGTATGGGTAATAAATATCAGAAGCAATTAGAATCTTAAGTTTTTTCATTATTTATTTCTCTAAACTTTTTTATCCCCTCTAAGAAAATATTTAATGCGAGTTCCAACTTAGAGGAGTTTAAAACAAAGGCTATTCTTACCTCTGTTTCGCCTTTGCCTTTTGTAACATAGAAGCCATTTCCTGGAGCTACCATAGTTGTTTTCTTATCAATCTCGAATTCATTTAAAAGAAAACATGTGAACTTGTCACTGTTTATACCTTTTAGGTCAACCATAGTATAAAAGGCTCCCTGTGGCTCGAAGGTGAAGATAAGATCTGAATTTAAAAGGATTTTCATAGCCTTTTCTATTCTTCTCTCATATTCTTTCTTTGCCTCTTCAATAAATTTATCTTCCTTATTTATGACTTCGGTACAAGCGTACTGTTCAATAATAGGAGCTGAAAGTCTTGCTTGCAAAAGTTTCAAAATATTTTCTCTTAAAACTTTGTTTCTTGTCACAATACACCCAATTCTCGCACCACAGAGTGAGTATCTCTTTGATACTGAATCAGCTACAATTCCAAAATCAGCTGCTTCTTCAAATTCCAAAATGGAGTAATGTTTATTACCATGATATACAAATTCTCTATAAACTTCATCGGCTATTATAAATAGTTTATATCTCTTAGCAAGTCTTATAAGCATTTCTATTTCTTCTTTTGAATATACTTTACCAGTAGGGTTGTTAGGATTTGCGTAAACAATAGCTCTTGTTCTTGAATTTATGTATTTTTTAATTTCTTTTTCTGATGGTAGTTTAAAGTTATCCTTTATGGAAGTAGGTATTGGAACAAGTTTAACACCTGCAATTCTTGCAAAGGTATTGTAATTTGTATAAAAGGGTTCAAAAACAATTATTTCTTTTCCTTCATCAGCAACACTAAAAAAAGAAAATATTAGAGCTTCACTACCAGCAATTGTTATCATCACATCCTCAGGAGAGATATTATAGCCTCTTCTTCTGTAATAGTTATACCAGGCTTCTTTAAGTTCAGGTATACCATCTGAGGGCCCGTAACCAATTACTTCTTTGTCAAACTCCCTTATTGCCTTAAAGAAGGTTTCAGGAGCTTTTATATCGGGTTCACCAATGTTTAAATGAAAAACTTCAATTCCTCTTTTTTTTGCCTCAATTGCATATGGATAGAATTTTCTTATGGGAGAATATTGAGCTAATCGAACTCTCCTTGATATTCTCATCATAATAATTTAAAGGGCGCAGGAATTGAACCATTATAAAGATTTTAAATGCTTTTTAAGTGACTCAATTTTATCAGTTGGTTTAACTTCTTTATCCCTTCTTTCATCAATTTTGATAATAGTTGAAACTCTCTTTGCTCCCATTTTAAACATTTCCTCTTGCATCTCAATTATTGCCTCAAAAACTCTATGTTTATCTCCATAGAGGATAGTAAACATAGGATCAGTCGTATGTTCTATATCAGTGTATTTTTCAAGAACTTTTATAGCTTTCGCAACAAACTCAGATAAGGAAGTTGACCCAGTACCAATTGGGGTAATACTTACAGCCGCAATTATTTTTTTCATATAAAGATTATAATCCTAAAAGATTAACTTAGTAAAATAACTTACTTTTTCTCTTCTTTCTTTTCTTCTATAGGTAAAAGGGGGGAAACTTCTTCTTTAGGGGTTTCCTCTGAAAAAAGAGGAACTAACTCAAAGACGTTGCCCCGATCTAAAATTTCTCTTTTTTCTGGATAGCTTGCCTTAGATAGTAAAGCTATTAATATTGCAAGAAGTCCAATAAAAGCTCCAAGCCCCCATGTTAATTTTTGAAAAAAAGTGGGAGCACCCCTTACTCCAAGAAAATCTTGAGCACTTCCGCCCAAAAAGGCACCAATACCCCTTCCCCTTGGTTGCTGCACAAGTATAACAGCTATGAGAATTATTACCAAAAGAATATGTAAAAAAATTAAAAAGCCTATCATTATGTATATTTTAGGGCTATATTAACAAGTCTTGCAAAGATATCACCACTTAAGGAGGCTCCTCCTACAAGACCACCTGAAATCTCCTCAAAACAAACAAGAGAGTCAAAATTCTCAGGTGAGATACTTCCTCCATAAAGGACTTTTATTTCATAATCAAATTTTTCTTTAACTAAGTTAATGATAAACCTGTGAGCAGAGAGAGCTTGCTCACTTGTTGCAACTTTTCCAGTTCCGATTGCCCATACTGGTTCGTAAGCTATTTTTATTTTGTTTAGCTTTTGTTTATCAATATCCTTAAAGCCACTTAAAATTTGATTTTCAATAACCCTTTCAGTTTCGCCTCTTTCCCTCTCTTCAAGTGTCTCTCCGATACAGAAAACAACATCAAAGTCAAGTTCTAAGGCTTTTTTTAGTTTTTTTTGAATAATTTCTTCATCCTCCTTAAAGATTCTTCTTCTTTCTGAATGTCCTATAATTACAGATTTCACTCCCAAATCCTTTAGATGAAGTGGAGAAACTGCTCCTGTGTAGGCTCCCTTTTCTTTGTAAAACATATCTTGAGCACCAATTTCAATTTCAGTTCCCGAAAATAATTTCTTTGCATAGAAAATATGAGTAAAGGGCACAAAGATTTTAATTTCAACATTTTCCTTATTCTTTTCTATCTCCTTATAGATTTTAAAAAACTTTCTTTTCCACTCTATTATATCTTTTTTAAGCAAATTCATCTTCCAGTTAGCAAATAAAAACTTTTTCATAAAATTTGCCCTCCTTTTAAAAGAGATTTTATCGGTTCGAAGGTTTTTCTATGTAAAGGTGAAATTCCGTTCTTTTTTATCATTTCAATATGAAAATCTGAGTAATAGCCTTTATTTATGTCAAATCTATACTCAGGATACATATTGCTTATTGCTTCCATCCATCTATCCCTTGTTACTTTAGCTATTATACTTGCTCCAGCTATTACGTCTATCTTTCTATCTCCCTTTACAATTGGCAACTGTCTAATTTTTAAGTTCTTAACTTTAAAACCATCTACAAGAACTAAATCAGGTTTTATAGATAAATTTTTGATAGCCCTTTTTATTACAGTATAGTTAGCTTCTTGAATCCCTAGACTATCTATCTCTTCTGGAAAAACAAAGGCTATTCCGAATTTGATATTCTTTTCTAATAGTCTTTCAAGAATTTTTTCTCTATTTTCAGGTGTTAAAAGTTTTGAGTCCTTAACAAATGAAATATTTACACCCTTTGGTATATATAGGGCACAGGCAACTATAGGACCTGCAATGGAGCCCCTACCTACCTCATCAACTCCCACTGGTCTTTTTGCGTTTATTTCGGCTTTTTCTAAAAACTTATAAACATTTTCCAAAGTTACTTCTGCTCTTTTATTTTAGCCTTTTTACCTTTTTTACCCCTAATCCAGAATATCTTCGCTTTTCTAACTTTTCCTCTTCTTACTACTTCTATTTTCTCAATAAAAGGAGAATTAATTAAAAAGGTTCTTTCAACACCGATTCCTTGAGTAACTCTTCTTACTGTAAAAGTTTCAGATAAACCTGAGCCTCTCCTTTCAAGAACCACTCCCTCAAAGGGCTGGATTCTCGTTTTTTCAACCATTTTTTTTGTCTTTGGATCTTCCTTAAGTTCTGTTATCTTTACATGAACTCTAACAGTATCCCCTGCCTTAAATTCAGGAATATCTTTCCTCAGGAACTTCTCTTCAACCTTTTTTATTAGAGTTTCCATTTTAAAAAGTTATGTTGTTAAGGAGAATAGAACTCCCGTGGAAGTAGAATTATATTTTTTCTTTTAACTCATTTTCAATTTCTTTGAGTAGCAATTTATCTTCTTCTGATAGTTCTACTTTATCAAGGAGATCTCTTCTTTTCAAAATAGTTTCCTTTAGGGATTCTTTTTTAAGGTATCTTTTTATTTTTGTATGGTTACCTGATAAAAGAATTTCTGGTACTTTTTTTCCTTCAAACTCAAAAGGTCTTGTGTAAACTGGATACCCCAGTATCCCTTTTTCAAAGGAGTCTTCTTCTCTTGAGCTTATGTCACCCATTGAGCCTGGTAAAAGTCTAGAGATTGCATCTATTATGACGTAGGCAGCTGGTTCTCCCCCTGACAAAACGTAGTCACCTATAGATATTTCTGCATCTACATAACTTCTTATTCTTTCGTCAATCCCCTTATATCTTCCGCATATAAGAACAATACTTTCATTTTTTAAAAGATCGTAAACCAATTTTTGATTTAAGAGTTTACCTCGTGCATCTAATAGTATTTTATAAGTGTTTTCTTTTATACTTCTTAGCGCCCTTACTACAACGTCTACTCTTATAACCATACCTCCGCCGCCGCCATAGGGCTTGTCATCTACTTCTTTTGGGCCTTCAGCAAATTTTCTTAAATCAATTGCTCTTAACTTAAGCGAATCTGAGAGGATAGCCCTTTTTATTGGACCAAACTCTTTAATTTTCTCAAAGAAGTCAGGAAAAAGAGTTATTACATAGATATTCATTACTTAACAAGATCTTTAGTATCTACCTTTATAATTTTTTCTTTTTCGTTTATTTCTTTAACGTATTTATCTACCCAAGGAATTATATATTCTTCATTATTTTTATCTGATTTTACGTAAATTCTCTTTAAAAATTTTGTTTCTTCGACAAAAGATACAACTCCTAAATAGCCCAGGGATATATCGTAGACTTTAAAATTAGAAAGTTCTTCTATTTGCTCTTTTGTTTCAGGACTAACTTTTAAATAGAGCAGGCCTCCCTTTAAGGCTTCGGCTCTATCTTTAGAGTCTATATTTTTAAATGATAGTATGTAAGATTTTCCCCCGCGTCTTTCGAAGCTTTCTAGTTGAAAGTGTCTTTCTCCACCCTTATAGATTAAGTAGAAGTCTTTAAATTTCTGTAATAAACTTTCATCTTCTACTAAAAGCTTTGCTAAGACTTTTCCATCTCTTCCATAGCTTTTCTGAATCTTTAAAACTGGAACTTTTTGCACTAAGGCTAAATAGCACTACCGGAGCTTGGTTCAATTATGTCTAAGAGGGCTCTTTTACCCTTTTTAGCACCTACTGCACTTACTAAAGTTCTAAGTGCCTGAGCTGTTCTTCCGCCCTTGCCGATGATTTTTCCAACATCAGTAGGTCTTACTCTGAGTTCATAAATAACTGCTCTTTCGCCAGATATCTCTTTAACCTCAACGGCATTTGGTTCGTCAACAAGGTGTTTTACGATGTATTCGATTAAGTCTTTGAGTTCAACGAGTGATTCTTTCATTTTTACCTCCACTAAACTAAGTTTTATGGGGAGTTGAACCCAGAGAGTAGGGCATCTTGGTTTAGGAAGACGCGGGGGATTCTCTTTTTGCTCTTTTTACAAGTGACTTTACTCTATCAGTTGGCTTTGCCCCTTTTTTTATCCAACTATAAAATTTGTCAAGGTCAACTTTAAACTCAGTATCTCTTCTTGGGTCATAGTAGCCCAAAATGTCAATCATTTTACCTTCTCTTTTACTTCTTGCCTCCATTACCACAATCCGATACTTTGGTTCCTTATTTTTCCCAAACCGTGCAAGCCTTATTTTTAACATTTAATTAATATAAGATTTTGAAAATTAAAATTTCAAGTCAAGTATATATTTTTAAAAAACAGAGCATTTTCTTATGGTTTCTCTTAGTTTACTAAGTTCATCATTTTCCATCTCCTGTTTTTTTAGATACTCAGACAGAAGTGAATTTACATTTTTTAATCTTTCTGCGATTATCTTAGAGATTGAAAATAAAATCTCTACATATACTTTTTCTAGTTTTAATATTTTCTCTTCGAGGAGTTTTCCGTCAATTCTAAAGAAAACAGAGTCTTTCTTTGCTTTTAAAGTAGCAGTTCTTCCTTCTTTAAGAAGAAAGGAAAGCTCACCAACTAATGCTCCCTCATTCAGTTCAGCTATTTTAACTAGCTTATCGGTTTTTAGAACTTCTACCTCTCCCTCCACTAATATATATAAATCTTCACCTTTAGAGCCTTCCTTAAAAAGAATTTCTCCCTCTTTTAAAGTTATAAAAGAGGCAATTGTAGAGATCTCTTCTAAACCTTTTTCTCCCAAGTTTTTTAGAAGTGGATGTCCAAGAAGAAAGTTTTTATAAGCTTCCTTCATTCAATATTTTCTTAGTCAAATAATTATAAATCAAGTAGATATCCTTCTTAAAATCTTTTAGAACTTTTTTGTGTCTTTTTATAGTAAGAAAGTCTTTTCTTTTTGCAGGGCCTGTTAGAGACTCTTTGGCTCCTTTTTTCATTACGTTTTTATAGGAGGCCTCAATTATTGGAGTTAAAATTTCTATATTAAAGTTAAGTTCTTTTAAAATTTCTTCTGCCTTTGACATTAAATAGATGGGAAAGTTTGAAGCAAAAACACAGGCAATATGTATAAGAGTTTGCTCCTCATCCCTCATCTTTATAATTTTAAAGTCTTCCTTAAAAATTTCTTTTAAAATTTTATAAGTTTCCTCACTTCCAGAATAGGTAGAGTATATATTTTTAAAACTTTCTTTGTTCCTGGAGGGAAAAGTTTGTAAGGGATGTAACTTACCTATGAAATTTCCCTTTTCCTTTAAAGGGTCAAGAACTTTAAGTGGCGTTGCGCCCGACATATGAACAAAATGCTTTTTGTATACATTTTTTAATTCCTCAATTCTCTTTACCCTCTCCTCAATTAAATCATCTTTTACACAAATAAAGACAACTTCCGAATCCTCCACTACATCATAGAGATTTCCTATCTTTTTTGTCTCCGAAAATAAATTAACTTTAAAGTTTTTATCCTTCAGAAGATCATAAAGAGAACTTCCTACCTTTCCAAATCCAATAATCCCTACTTTTAGCATAAAATTATTATAATCAATGATGAAGATTTCAACAATTAAGAAAAAAATCTTGAAATCTCTTTCAAATATGGATTTTAATGAGGAAATTTTCCTCGATGTTTTTAAATTTCAATATGAAAATAACGAAATTTATAGAAATTTTTGTAATAGTGTTGGAAAAGATAAAGAAAAAGTTAAAAGCCTATATGATATCCCACTTTTACCCGTTAGATACTTTAAACTATATGAAATAAAGTCGTGCGGGTATAAACCTAAGCTAATTTTTTTCTCCTCTGGAACAAGTGAGAATTTAAAATCTAAGTCATTTTATTACGATATAGAATTTTTGAACAAAAGTATTTTGACTTCTTTTGAGTATTTTTTGTTACCTGATAATCCTAAGGCAAACTTTTATATATTTTTTGAACCCTTTGAAATTAGAAGAAATTCTTCTCTTTCATATATGCTATCCCTTGTGGCAAAAAACTTTTCAAAAGATTATTTCTTTATTTATAGCAGAAAAAATTATGAGGAAACATTTAAAAAATTAAGTGGTGAAAAACACAAAGTTTTAATTCTTGGTACAACAATTTCCATATACGATTTCATTATTTTCTTAAAAGAAAAAAATAAAAGATTAAGATTAGCTGAGGGATCAAGAATTATGGATACAGGTGGATGGAAAACAAAAAGAGTACACCTAAATGAAAATAGCCTGCTAAAGATTTATAGCGACTATTTTGGCATTAGTAAGCACTTTGTGGTAAATGAATACGGAATGTGTGAACTTGCCTCCCAATTCTACGATATTAACCTAAGAAAATTTTTACTCGAAAATAAAAAAATTAGATACAAATTTTCTTTACCCTTTCTGAGGTTTAAATTAATAAACGAAGAAAATAGAAGTGATAAGTTAGGCCTTATAGGAATATATGATCTTTTTAACATTGAGACTTGTTCTTTTCTTTTAACACCTGATATGGCCGTAAAAAAAAGTAAGGGCTTTAAGATAATTGAAAGAGTTGACGACGAACTAAGAGGTTGCTCACTCATAGGTGAGGAAATTTTGAATTCTTAAACACTATTATTGAAAAATTTAAAGGTTTTCTTTAAAATTCAAGTATGAAAGGAAAAATCATTTTAACTTTTTTACCCTGTCTTTTATTTGCCCTAAAAGAGGTAAAGGATGAATATACAGCCCAAAGGAGAAATTACCATCCCGCTCCTAAAACATATAGAAGTGGAAATTTTTTATATGATATAGAGACAAATAGGCTCGTTTGTGCTTTTGACCTTCGCAAGGGCCCTTACCCTGGAGATTTTGAGACAAAAGCAAGAAAGTTCTTAAAAGATTTTCGAAATAAACTTGGTTATTCCTTAAATACTGATTTTAAACTTTTAAGTATAAAAAAGGGCCTTAAAGATCTTACTCATGTTAGACTATTACAAACTTATAAAGGAATACCGATTTTTGGCTCAGAAGTAGTAATAACTTTTAAGGGAGAATATGTAACCTTTATTTCCTCAAGGTTAAAAAGCGTAAAAAAGGAACCGGATTTAAAGGTTGAAATAACAAAGGAAAAGGCCTACGAAATCGCAAAAAATTTTCTTCCAATAAAAGGGAGAATTCATAAGTTTATTGAACCAGAACTGTGTATATACCCCTATTCTGATTTTAAACTTACGTATAGGGTCTTGATTCCATCAGATGATCCGATAGGTGACTGGGAATTTTTTGTGGATGCAAAAACCGGAGAGGTTATCTTTGTAAGAGATCAGGCAAAATACTTTGATGGACAGGGCTACTCCTTTAATCCTGATCCCCTTACAACTGCTCATAGAGTATATAACCAAAATAGTTACTGGGCTGATAATAATGATGCAGATAATGACTCTCTAAATGGACAAAGATTTTTAGTTCCCCTTTTGGGACTTACAGATTCAGCTGGTTGGAAACTTTTAAAGGGGCCCTTTGCCTATTTAATTGACTGGGATTTACCAACTGTTCCCATAGTAAAAAGAACAGACGGTATATTTAATTACACAAGATCTCAATCAGGTTTTGAAGATGTTATGGTTTATTTTGGAATAGATATCTTTCAAAGATACATTCAATCTCTCGGATTTAACAATGTAAACAATGAACCTCAGGATCTTGATCCCCACGGTGTAAATGGAGCTGATAATTCCTATTATGTTCCTTCAATGGATAGAATTGCTTACGGTGAAGGGGGAGTGGATGATGCAGAGGATATGGACGTTATAATACATGAGTATGGTCATGCAATCCAAGATGACCAAGTTCCAGGTTGGGGAGCTTCTGCTGAGGCTGATGCAATGGGTGAAGGTTTCTGTGACTATATTGCAGCAAGCTATTCTATAGTTATTGATACGTTTAAGTGGGCGTGGGTTTTCAACTGGGATGGACACAATCCCTTTTGGCCTGGAAGATCTGTAAATATGGACAATTACCATTATCCTGAAGATGCTCCACCGAATAGACAAATACACGATGCAGGACAACTTTGGTCCTCCTCTTTGTTTGATGTAATTTGGGAACTTTACTACTTTTATGGATCCATGGATAGTGCAAGAAAAATACTTGATAGGCTTGTAATTCAGCATCACTTTTATTTAACAGCCTCTGCCACTATGCCGGAAGCAGCACATGCAATCTTACAGGCAGACGCTGACATAAATAATAGGAAACACTGGCCAATTATTATACCTATCTTTGACGCAAGAGGATTCATCGATGCGTCAGATTATCTTCCTGAAATTACCCATAGCCCACTGAGGGACAATGAAAATCTATTTGGGCCTTACCCAGTTTACGCTATAGTTACTCCATCGGTAGCTCCTATTGAGTCAGTTTTTGTTTTTTACTGGACTTCAATTTCATCTTTAGATACTTTCAAAATTACTATGCAACCCACACAGACTCCCAATGAGTATCTTGCTTATATTCCTGGACCTGGCCAGGAAGCCAACATTTATTACTATATCTATGCAAGAGATATGGGTAATGCCTTTAACACCCATCCAAGAGGAGCACCCGCTAATTATCATTCATTCCGTGTAGGCCCAGATACAATAAATCCGTCAATAACTCATACACCTATAAGGACTTTTTATTCCATTTTTAGATGGCCTGCAAAAGTTAAAGCAATTATAGTAGATAATCTGAGCGTTGATACAGCCTACGTAGAATGGCTATATAATGGAAATCCCCAAATTCCCTTTGGTTTAACCTATAGGGGGAATAATTTATATGAGGGAATCTTTCCTTTACAGAGCGTTAATCTTTCTGACTCAATTCAATATAGAATAGTAGCAATAGACGGTTCTCTTATTCCTGATACAGCAAAAAGTCCACCTACAGGATATTATAAGTTTTATATCGTTCAATCAAAAGGATTTTTACTTGTCTTAAATGACGACTCAGGTGATAGGTCACTTTATGGAAAGTCAGGAATTTTAAGTGAATATGAAACATACATTGATGAAAAAAAGGCAGGTGAAAGCGCTGATTCTATAGCCCTTTGGCTAATTTCTAAAGGATATGAGGTAGTTAAAGAAAATATTTGGCAAACGAACCCGCAAAGCTGGGGAAACTACGATGCTCTTATTTTGTCGTCTGGGCTTGATGTTAACACAGTTGCACAGGATAACAGCTACGGGCCTTCAATGAGGACATACTTAAAAGATTTTGTACAAGGTGGTGGAAAGCTTTTTGTTGAAGGTGGGGAAATTGGTTTTGATGCTTACTTTTGGAATCCTGATTTTGGAACATCAGTTTTACATATAAATGACTGGGATTCAGATAATCCTGGAACTCTTAATCTATATTTACAAGACCATCCAATTGCTAAAAGACCTAATTCTTTACCAACTCAGATAAGTCTTACTTATACAGGTCAATGGGGTGTTGCAGATGCTCTTAAGGTAACTCAAGATGCCTACTTTGTTTACAACTGGTCAAGTTATACTCAGGACGGTGCCCTTATTGTTCATGATATAAGTCAAGGAGTACCTAATGTTGTTTATTTGCCAATAAATATACTTTCTGTATCAAATAGAATTGTAGCAAAGGCTCTTATTGAAAATTCTATTGAGTATCTTTTAGGTTATACAGGAATATATGAGGAAAATGTTGAAACACCCTCTTTATTTTTAGCAGGAACTTTTGGCAAAAATATTAAAGTAAGTTTTGTATTGAATAGGGCTCAAGAAATAAGTTTAAAAGTTTATGATATTTCAGGAAGGAAAAATTACGATTATAAAGAATTTTTTGATACTGGTAGCCATACACTCACCCTCAATAGGTTTAAACCTGGTGTGTACTTTTTAATTTTTAGGACAGAGGGGAATCTAAGGGGGGTAAAGAAAATAGTTCTTGTAGATTAATTTACTATAGTTAGTTAGAATATAATAAAGAAAAATGATAGTTTTATATCCGTCCTCTTTATATTTTAGTGATAAGTTGGAGTTTTTTTATGAGGAGGGAAAAAGAGTATATGTTATAAAAAGTGAAGATTTACTTAAGGCAGAGATCTTTGCGATTAATTTAATAAGAAGTTTTGAAAAACCCTATTACAGTATTTATTTTGAATTAGACAGTAAAAATTTACTTTTGACAAGAGTTTTAAAAATAGTAAATGAGCACCTGAAAGAAACAGGAATACCCTATTACAGTTTTAAAGAATTAAAAAATTTTTTTAGAAATTACATAATCTTTTTACCTTATATACCTCAAAGTCTTATAAACTTTCTTAAAAATCTTTCGGAATTTTTCCCCTACTTAAAATTCGTAGCTCTTTCAAACAGGGACGTGGATGAGGATTTTTATAAAATAGATGTTGACGAGCTTAGGATTAGATCTATTGATTCTTTATTGAAAAATGTTTATTTGAAATTTGAAGAATTTATAAATTTTAAAGATGAAATTAGGCAAATTCTTACTATCTCTTTGAACTTTCCCTTTGTTAACTTAAAAGTCTTATCAGAGATAACAGGTTTATACGAAGATCTTTTAATAGAAAGTTTAATTTTTATTAATAAAAACCTTTTTCCCCTTTATAAGGTAAAAAAAAATTTAGGGGACAAAAATTTCTATCTAACCCTTAGCAAATTTTTAAGAGAAAAGTTCTGTAGTTTATTTAAGTTTGATAAGGCAATTTACAAAAAGATTGGAGAATTTTATGAAAGAGAGAAATTGACAGAAAATGCAATAGAAATTTATTTAGAACATAACGATTTTAAAAACCTTAACGATTTACTAGAGAAAAATCTTTTAAGGGCTATTTCTGACAATGAGTTTTCTGAATATGTTAGATATTTCATTAAGAGTTTAGATGATAAAGATATTGGGGATTTTCCTGCCCTTTTAACCTTGAAGGGAGACTATTATATAAGAAACTATGATCTTAAAAGGGCAGAGGATTTAATAAAAAAATCTTCAGAGATCTCAGGAGAAAATATAAGGCCCTACATAAAAATTACTGAACTTAACCTTTTTTGGGAAAAGGGTGAAGATGAGAAAATTATAAATTCCTATGAAAAACTGAGCAAAGAAGATTTACCAAAACCGTTAAAGGCCTATTTACTCTATCGGGCCGGGGGTAGTTTCCTGTTGCTTGAAAAAATAGAGGAGGCAGAAGAATGTTTATTTCACTCTCTTTCACTTGCAATGGACACTGGTAACATTGAACTTGCCTTAGATGTATCCCACATACTGGGTTATTTAATAAGATCCTTTCACTGCGAACTTGAGTCAGCTATAAACCTTTTTAAAAAAAGAGCATATACACCTACTATCAGCACAAGGAATGTCATAGCTCTTTTTAACTTAGGCTATGTTTATGCTTTCTTAGGAATGTTTAAGGAAGCAAACGAGTGTCTTGATGAGCTAGAAAGCTTAATAAAACTTTTAGGTACACCCGATCAAACCTCCTATTTTTATTTAAAGGGAATAATTCATTTATTTAAGAGGGAATTTAAGGAAGCAATATGTTCTTTCGAGGAAGTTTTAAATCTGGCAAAAAGACCTGTAACAATCTTTAATATTTCAATTTATATTGCAAAACTTTATTTTCTAGTCGGCGAAGTAGAAAAAGGATTTAGTTATATAAAAAAGGCAACAGAATCTTATAGTCCCGAATCTACATTAGAGAAAAGTTCCGTTTATATAGCAAAAGCTATGGGTTTTTATAAGAGCAAGAGAAAGGATGAGTTAATTCAACTTTTAAACGAATTAAAAGACAAAGAGAAATTCTTAACAAATGAAGAAAAGATTATATTTTACTATCTCTGGGATAAAATTTTTGGCGGGGAAAATAAAGAGCGCTTATTTGAAAACTTTTTAAATAAGATAGGGGCCGTAAATTTCATTGAAGGTTTTTAAACAAAAGGTTCCCAAAGATCAAGTACCCTGTATGGACAATACCAAACTCCTTTGGCCTGGTTCCTACATCTCTTACCATTATCTCTCTAATTAAGATTTCGTATACTCTTATTCTAACAAAACCGTAAGTTTCCATTTCTTTTTTTGTCTTTTGTATCTGCTCTATATTGGGTGATAAAGATCCTAAGGAATGTCCCTTTTTTAAAATTTTTGGAACAAACTTTATTATTTTCCATGGCTCCGGAACATCTATAAATACCGCATCTACCTCTATTTCAGGAAACCCCTCTCTCTCCACATCTCTTAAGAAAAACTCAATATTTCCGGTCAACTTATAATTTGATAAGTTTCTTTTTGCAAGTTCATAAAACTCTTCTCTTCTTTCAAAAGTATAAACTTTGCCCCTTTTCCCTACAATGTTTGAAATAAGAGTCAAAAAAGCTCCACTACCTGTTCCAACCTCACAAACTTTTATACCAGGCCTTATACCAAGTTCAAGAAGAATTAAACCTGCATCTTTTGGATAAATTATCGTTGTTTTTCTTTCAACGTTCATCATAAGGTCACTTAAAGAAGGTCTTAAAACATAAAATTCTTTATTTTTTGAACTTATAAGGACTTCCCCATAATTTAGGTTCTTTTTAAGAATAACTTTACCAAGATGTGTGTGAATTTCTTTTTCAGGTTCGTATTTAAAAATCTTAAAAAATTTACCGTCCTCACTTAAAAGCACAAAATGTTCATGCTTTTTTATCTTCATTAGGATAATAGAATAATATAAAATTTTCTTAAAAAAAGCAAGATTTTCTGAAAGTAATTGAAATGTGAAAAGGCCATTCTTTATAAAATTACTATGAATTCTTTCCCTATTACTCTAGCTTTCTCGATCCTATTAAAATTTAACCTTGAAATAAAAAAGAAGGAGTTACTTAGGATTTCTGAAAGAGAAAATGTTAAAAAATGGGCTGAATTTATCATTGAAAGCTCTAACTCCTTAGATATTTTAAATTTTAACTACGAAAACTTTATTTTACATTTAAAAGCTATAAAGGAAAACCTGGAGAGGATTCCTTGGAAAGAGAAAATAAATGATTATCTTTTATACCACTATATTTTACCACCCAGGGTTACACAGGAACCGCTTGAGAACTTTACATGGATTTATAAAGATACTCTTTATAACCTTGTAAGAAATGCAAAGGACATAAGGGAAGCTGTCTTAAAAATAAACGAATGGTGTTATACAAAAGTTGAATATATACCTACAGAGATATGGGATCAGAATGCTATATCCACAATTAAAAGAGGTCTTGGAAGATGTGAAGAAATGACAATCTTATTTATGAAGGCACTCAGGACTGTCTGCATTCCTGTAAGAGAAGTTTATACACCCTGGTGGCCATTTACAGAGAGCAATCACGCCTGGTGTGAGGTATGGACAGGTGAAAAATGGGAATTTATAGGATCAGCAGAACCCACTGACTTAAACTTTGCTTGGTTTAGAAATCCTTCAAAAAGAGCTGCGGTCGTTTTTTCTCCTGTTTTCGGGAAAATAAAAAATAAAGAAAAGATATTTAAGGAGAGTAAAAGATTTACGATTTTAAATGTAACAGAGAATTATGTTTATCCTTATAGAGTGAAGGTTATAGCTCCAAAGAATACAGTTATCTCTTTCTGCGTTTATAACTACTCAGCCCTTATACCTATATTCGTTGATACTTTAAAGGAAAAGGAGAAAGAGTATATTCTTGGAAGAAATAATTACTTCATTTATTCTTCAAAAGGTAATCTCTGTGATTATAAAATTTTGAGACCAAAAAACAATTTTGATACAGTCCTTATTGAATTAGGAAAGAAAGAATTAAGGGATACATCCTTTTGGTTTTACGTAGGTGAAGAAATAGAAGATACTGAAAAACCCCTTTATAAACCTAACTTTGACTCTCTAAATCTTATAAGAAGTAAAAATTTTGAGAAGATTTCTTACTTAGACACATTAAAAATAAGGGATAAAAAACTTAGAAAAATTCTTGAGAACGCAAGAGGAAATAAAGAAAAATTATTAAGCTTTTATAACTCATTAAATGAGGAAGAAAAAAAAGATTTCATTGATTTTTTTGAAGACCTAAATCCAAAGGATCTTGTTATGCTTGATACAATAAACTTAAGAAAAGAACTCAAGTATATTAGAAATTCGTTAAATTTAGCTAAAGAGGCTCCAGATACAATCGTTGAAAAATACTTAATTCCCGAGAGGATACTTTACGAAGAGTTTGCCTTTTATAGATACTTGTTGTATGAAGAATTTAAAAAATACTTAGATAAAGATGTTAATAAAGTTGCTAAGAAGGTAAGTGATTGGGTGAAGAGAAATATAAAAGAAGAAAAAGAAAGGGAATTTTTTAAGCCTCTTTTAAATCCTTTGTACACTTATAAGTTAAGAAGGGGTAGAAACATTGAAAGATATATACTAATTTGTGGAATATTGAGATCGCTTGGAGTACCATCAAAAATTAAATGGAATTATAGGGGAGTTTTGTACTGGTACGATGGCTGGAATGAGATAAGCTTTGAAAAGGAAAAAGTAAGAGAGAAAGCTGTCTTAATCACAAAATTTTTAAGGGAGGGGAGAAACGTCTCAAAGGATTTTGAATATTTTGACAATTATAGTATCGTATCCTTTAAAGAGTATCCGGAAAGATTAGAACCAGAGATAATAAAAAGAGATACTATTCACATAGTTGATCTTGAAAAAGATGTTTACTATTTAATTTCGGGATTTAGAAACGCAAAGGGTGATGCTTTTGTAAGAATTAAAAAAGTTGATTTAAGAAAGATTGATACTCTAAGAACTTCTTTGGATGTAAGTATTCCCCACCAAGATCTTAAGCCGGGTGATATGGTCATAAGAAAATATAAAGAGTTCGAGGGTATTGAAAACATAGGATTAAAAAAAGAAGAGTTTTTAAAGGGTAAAGTGATCTTTTTATTTGTTGATTTTAAATCAGAGGAATCAAGAAGTACAGTATTAAATGCTAAGAAAAAAATAAATGAATTTGAGGGAAAAGTCTTTTTCTTTGGTGAAGATAAGTTAGAAATTGAAAAATTTTTAAGGGAAAATAACATAAAGGGTGAGGTCTTTAAAGTAAGTAAAGAATTGATCAATAAGTGGGGAATTAAGAGTCTCCCCTCAATCTTATACCTAAAAGAAAATAAACCTATTTTTTGGATAGAGGGTTTAACTTTACACCTAGGGGAACTCCTCCAAATAGAGTAGAAATTTTAGGTTTTTAACTTATTAACTTGTAGAGATTTAGGTAATCTTCGATAGAGAGTTGGTCAGGCCTTTTTTCAGCTAAGTCGCCTTCAACTTTATCCTGAATTTTAAAATCTTTAAGGAGTCTAGAAATTTTTTTTCTTCTTTCTTGAAAGGCTTTTCTTACTAGGTTAAAAAATTTTTCTTCGTTAACTTGGGGAAGAGAATCTTTAGGAGTCATTTTGAAAAATAAGGAGTTTACTTTTGGTTTTGGTTTGAAAAAGAAAGACGGAAGTGGCATTAAAATTTCTATGTTCATATAAAAGTTTACAAATATTGATAAGGATGAGTATTCTTTAGTTCCTGGTTTAGAAATTATTCTTTCAACCACTTCTTTTTGTAATGTTAAGTAAATTTCAGAAAAACAGTCTCTTTCTTTTATTATTTTTTCTAAGAAGTAGGTTGTTATATGATAGGGAACGTTAGAGATAAGTTTTACCCTGTCTAAATTAATTTTTTTTAGAATTTCCCTTGTGTTTATTTTCAAAAAGTCTCCTTCAATTAAGTAAAAATCAAGGTCTAAAATTTTTTTTCTTAGGTATTCACAGAGTTTTTTATCGATTTCTATTGAGATAACTCTTGCTTTTTTTTCAAGAAGAATTTTTGTGAGGATACCTTTTCCTGGACCTACTTCAATTACGTATTCCCCCTCTGAGATATTCATTTTTTCAATCATTTCCCTTGCAACACTCTCTCTGACCAAAAATATCTGCGAAAACTTTCTTTTCATAAAAAGATTATAAATTTAATATTTAAAAAAAATAAAACTTGATTTTTTCTTAAACTTAATGTATAATTATTATAAATTTAGAATAAATTTAAAAGGAGGTTTTAAAATGATTTATGAATTTCTTTTCCCGCCACGTAACTATAGCGTTTTAGATCTATATGTTGATGTTATAAGTACAGAGATACACTATAAAAAATTAAGGGAGGTAAAAAATGGCTTATAAATTACCAGAATTGCCCTATAGTTTTGATGCCTTAGAGCCCTATATAGACGCTATGACAATGGAAATACACTATACAAAACATCATGCCGGTTATGTAAATAACCTTAACTCTGCCATTTCAAAGTATCCAGAACTTGAAAAATATGATTTAAAAGATATATTAAGAAATATTGATTCACTACCAGAGGATATCAGAATTGCAGTTAGAAATAACGGAGGTGGCCACTATAACCATACTCTTTTCTGGGAGATAATGAAGAAAAATGGCGGAAGAGAACCTAAAGGTGAATTATTAAAGGCTATAGAAAAAGAATTCGGCTCCTTTTCCTCTTTTTGGGAAAAATTTTCAAATGTAGCTAAAACTCACTTTGGGTCAGGATGGGCTTGGCTTGCAATTTCAAGATTTGGAAAACTTTCTGTTTTTTCCACACCCAATCAAGATAACCCTATTATGATAGGTTATATCCCCATTCTTGGTCTAGATTTATGGGAACATGCCTATTATTTAAAATACCAAAATAGAAGAGCTGAGTACGTAGATAACTGGTTCAACGTTATAAACTGGGAAAAAGTCTACGAAAACTATAAAAATGCTCTAGAAATGATAAAGTAAACTTAAATTTGACTTAAAAGTTAAAAATAAATTAGAATTTCATTATAAGTTTATAAAAGTTTAGCTTTTTAAGCTTTTAATTAATGAGGAAAATAACAGTTAATGACATAATTTCTAAAAAAGGAAAAGAAAAGATCGTAGCCCTTACCTGTTATGATTATCAGATGGCAAAGATAGAAGATGAAATAGGAGTGGATATAATACTTGTAGGTGACAGTGTTGCAAACGTTTTACTGGGCTACGATAACACCTTAAGGATTGGGATGGAGGAGATGTTAGTTTTTGTCAAAGCTGTTGCAAGGGGAGTAAAAAAAGCTCTACTTGTTGGTGATATGCCCTTTTTATCTTTTCAAGTATCAAAAGAAGAGGCAATAAAAAATGCAGGTCTTTTTATCAGAGCAGGATGTGACGCAGTAAAGGTGGAGGGAGGAGAAGAATCATTAGAAGTTATCGAATTCCTCGTTAAAAACGGAATACCAGTTATGGGCCATATTGGACTTACTCCACAGTGGATCTTAAAAATGGGTGGATACAAAATTCAAGGCAAAACTGAAGAAAGTATATTAAAGATAAAAAAAGATGCAAAACTTTTAGAGGAAGCTGGTGTTTTTTCAATAGTTCTTGAAGGTATGAAAGAGAACCTTGCTAAAGAAATAACCGAGAGCCTTAAGATTCCAACGATAGGAATTGGAGCTGGAAGATTCTGTGATGGTCAGATCCTTGTAGTTTGGGATGTATTAGGTTACACTGAAGAACCTCATCCAAAGTTTGTGAGGTTGTATGACAATTTAAGAGGGAGAATAAAAGGAGCCTTAGAGAAGTTTAAGGAAGATGTACTAAAGGGTAATTACCCTTCTGAGAATGAGATATATTGAGAAAAGAACTCTTTAAGTTCAGCATAACTTTCAAATGTGTAGTTGGCTCCTGCCCTTATAAGTTCTTCTTTAGAGTGATTAAATAGTGCCATTCCTATAGATAAAAAGCCAGCCTTTTTGGCAGCTAAAATATCTCTTGGTGTGTCTCCTATGACAAAAACCTCTTTTATCTTAAAGTTTTTTCTCATTGCGATTTGATTTCCTCTTTCATAGGCAATCTTTAGGATCTCGCTTCTTTCTGGAGAGTCTGAGGCGTATCCTCCAAACTCAAAATACTTTAATAAACCTGAGGGTTTTAATTTTATTTTCGCACCCTCTTCAAGGTTTCCTGTTGCAAGACCAATTAAAAACTTTTTTGTGCTCTGAGCCCACTCGAGAAAATCTATTGCTCCTTCAAAAACTTTATACTTTTCGTTATAAATCTCATTTTCAAGATTTTCAAGATAAACACTAAGAACCCTTTCAATTTCATCTATGGAGGGTTTTCTATTTAGTTTATCGAGAAACACCTCCTCAATGATTAGAGGGTCAGTTTTTCCATCAGGTGAGATATTTTTCATTGCATTTTCTAAGCCATAAAGTTTAGAAAAGCTCTTTTCGATTGATCTTATACCTGCTCCCCCTGAGTATATTAGTGTCCCATCTATATCGAAAAGCACCATTATTTTTTCCATCTTTTTATTATAAAAGAATTTGATAAGCCTTCTCCAAAAAATTTATACTTTATTAGAAGTTCTATGAAATTTGTTTTACTTCTAATTTTTTCGACGTCTTGGTTTTATAAAGATTTTGAAAGAGCAAAGAGCTCATATGAAAGTGCGAAAAGGGGCGAAGAGAATTTAGAAAATCCCTTTGTTTATCTTATTAAATCAATTGAAGATTTAGAGTCTGGCAACTACGAAAGTTCAAAATTAAATTTTGAAAAAGCAAAATTTTTATCAAATCTTGATCCTGCTACCATTTTTCTTATGTATTTAATTTTAGAACAAAAGGGGATATCTCAATATGCTCATGATCTTTTTCCTCTAATCATTAAGTCAAAGGAAAAAAAGCAAGTATCAGATATTTATCCTGTATCAGAGTATTTTATAAAGAAATCAGAAGGAGCGACTTCTTTAGCTATGAAGCTAGATGCTCTTGATAAGGCACTTTTGGTTTCTCCCTCTCATCTTGAAGCATACTCGATTAAACTTGAAAATCTTTATAAAAACTTGAAAATTTTTGAATTTTTAAAAACCCTTTTTAGCCTTTCTCCCTTTAAAACTTGTAATCCTCTTTTAAAGAGTATTTTAAAATTAATTGTCACAAGACTTTTGATTCTTTTTTTATACTCCCTCTTTTTCATTTTAATCCTGGGAATCTTAGTAAGAAAGAGATATTTTTTATACTTTATATTCAAAGAGAAAACTTTGAAATTTCCCTATTTTGAATACATTCCCTTAATAATCTTTTTTCTACTTTTAATTTTAAGAGCTCCTTTAGCTCTTTTTTTAGTTTTAATAATTCCAACCCTTCCTTTATTTGAACTAAAGGAAAAAATCTTATTAGTCATATCTATAGTCTTACTTTTAATTTCTACACTTTTAATATTTCCATTAGAATCCCACTATCTTTCCCATATTAAAGAACCTAATAATCCCTATTATCTTAAATATTTAACAGAAAACTCTCCCTATGATGAGGATATTCTCTCAAAGTGGGATAGTTTCAATCTTGAAGAGAAAAATTTGATAAAAAGTATAATTTATATGAAAAAGGGTGATATAGTTGAAGCAGAAAAGTTATTAAAAAATGAAAAAGAGAAAAACAGTTATATATATAATGTAAATGTTGGTAATCTTTATTTTTTAAAGGGGAAATATGATTCTGCAGGAATTTTTTATAGAAATGCAATAAATTTAAACCCAAAAGGCTTTGAAGCACATTTCAATCTTGCACAAGTGGCATTTGTTCTTGTAGACCTTAGTCTTTTCGAGAAACAAATTGAGATTTTAAATAGCATAGATCCCAAAAAAACTGAAAGATATATAAATAAAATTAAAGAGTATAAACTCTTGCCCTTTTTGTTTGTTTATCCAGAAAAGTTTAAAAAATATAAAATAAAACTCGAAAGGAAGGGACTTTTTCTTGATACTTTCATTTTTCCACCCATTTTTATACCCCTTTCTTTTGTAATACTTTTTTTAATTTTTTTCATGAAAAAATCAGTAAGACTAGATAGATGTAAAATCTGCCTAAAGCCAATCTTTAGTGATAAAGAAAGTGTATCTCCCTTTGGCATTCTATGCGGAGATTGCAAAAATGAGATTATTAATCTTGAGTCCATAAAATTAAAGCAGAGACTTGCAATGAGGCTAAAAATGAAAAGGTTTACAAAAATTAAGAATTTGCTTCTTTTTTCAAATATAATCTTACCGGGTCTTGGCTTTGTAATTAATAACTCTTTTATACTTTTTTTAATAACCTCCTCAATTTTTTCTTTTGGCATAATAATAATGCTCTTTACTCAATTTAAATTTTTTGGTATTTTCTTTTACTTAACATCCATTTTAATATCACTGATCTACTATGCAATAGGAGGTAAGGTAAATGAAAACATTTAGTGAGGGGATGAGTGGAAGTTTAAAGATATTTTCAGCTCCTGATGTTCTCCAACTTATATCACAACAGAAAAAAAAGGGGGTAGTTTACTTTTATAGGGGAAAAACAGAGGCAGCAATAGGATTTGAAGATGGAAAAGTAGTAGCCGCCTATATAATAAGAGAGGGAGATTTTGAAACGCTTGAAAATTTTCTTGTAAGGTCAGGTATTGTATCAGAACAAGATTTTAAAACTGCAAAGGAAATCCGGGAAGATACAGGAGAACCAATTGAAGAAATTCTTATAAGAGCAGGTGTTATAACTTCTGATGATCTTATTGATATAATTACCTTTAAAATTCAGGAAGTTATAGATGAAATAGTCACTTGGAGAGATGGGATTTATAAGTTTGAACCAGATAAGGAAATTTATAAATTTTCAAAGGTAAAATTAAGTTTGTCTTTAGATTCTTTACTGATGGAGGCTGCATGGCATCAAGATGAATGGCCGAGAATAAAAGAAAAAATTAAAAGCTCTGACATGATTTTTAAAATTTCAGAAAAACCTTATCTTGAGCTTGAATTAGAAAAAGACGAAAAAAAAGTTCTTAAACTTATTAATGGAAAAAGAACCGTTCAGGAAATTGTCAATACAAGTGGTCTTGGAAAATTCAGAACTTACTATGCTCTCTTTAGACTCTATGAGATGGGAAGAATTGAACCAGTAGAAGAATCTATTGAAAAACCCGAAACAGTTAAACAAATTATAAAGAGAGAAAAGTCTAAAATTGAGGAAAAAACTACTTTTAAACTTACTCCTAAACAACTCTATGTATCTTTAGCAGTTATTTCCCTTTTACTTTTTTTAATTTTTAGAATTGACAAAAGATGGATTTTTCCTGTTGTTGATAGAATTATTCCTGAATATAAATTAGAAGAAATAGATGAAAGTTTATTTAAAATCTCCCCATGAATTATAAAAGAGAACTTTCAAAACTTATAACAAAAATTGAAAATTTTGAGAAACTTGACTCTGAAGTTTTAAAAAAGATATTTGAAAGAGAGGGGAAGGCACATAGAATTGGTTTTACAGGACCACCTGGAGCTGGAAAAAGCACTTTAACAGATAAAATAGCTTCATTACTTGCAGACGAAAACAAAAAGGTTGGAATAATAGCAGTTGACCCCACAAGCCCATTTACAGGTGGAGCTATACTTGGAGATAGAATAAGAATGGAAGAATCTTCAAAAAGAGGTATATTTATAAGAAGTCTTGGGTCAAGGGGAGGGATAGGCGGTTTATCCAGGAGAACCTATCTTTCTAGTTTATCTATGGAAGCCTTTGGAATGGATTACATAATTATTGAAACTGTTGGAGTCGGACAAATTGATTTAGAGATTAGGTTCGTCGCTGACACAACTGTAGTAGTTCTAACACCTGAATCAGGAGACTACATTCAAGCGATGAAAGCAGGTCTTATGGAAATCGGTGATATTTATGTAGTTAATAAGGCCGATAGACCTGGAGCTGAAGAAATTAAGAGGGAAATAGAGTTTGTCCTTTCATTTTTACCTTATTCTGATTGGAATAAAAGGGTTTTACTTTCAAGTGGACTTAGAGGGGATGGCATAGAAGAATTAAAAAAAGAGATAGTAAATCATCAAAATTACTTAGAATCAACGAAGAAGAAGGAAAAAATTGTTAAAGAAAGAAGAAAAAGATTTTTAAAAGATTTCTTAAGGGATGAAATATGGGATCAAATTGATCTTTTACTTGAAAAAAACGGTCTTATTGAAAAATTCTTGGCTGATATCGAACTCGGTAAATCCCTTGATGATATAAAGAAAGATTTTTATAACTTTTTAAAGAAGGGGTTAGATTCCCCCTTAATTTAAAATTTAAAAACATGGATTTAGAGAGAATTTTAGAGGAAAAAAGAAGATGGGAAAAGGAATGTGCCTTAAGGTATAAGGATCAAAAGGAAAGATATAGGACAATTTCAGGGCTTGAGATAAAAAATCTTTATACACCTTTTGATATTAAAGATCTTGACTACTTGAAAGATCTTGGGTTTCCAGGGGAGTATCCTTTTACAAGAGGAATACACGGAAATATGTATAGGGGAAAGTTATGGACAATTAGACAATTTTCAGGTTTCGGTACAGCCAAAGATACAAATGAGAGGTTCAAATTTCTTTTAAAACACGGTCAAACGGGACTTTCTACTGCCTTTGATATGCCAACTCTTATGGGTTTAGATTCTGACCATCCCTTAGCAGAGGGAGAAATAGGTAGAGAGGGAGTTGCTGTAGATACATTAAAAGATTTTGAAATTCTCTTTGATGGTATACCTCTTGATAAGGTTTCTACATCCTTCACTATAAATTCACCTGCTTCTATAATACTTGCTATGTATATAGCTGTAGGAGAAAAACAAGGTGTCCCTTCCCACCTTTTAAGAGGTACCATTCAGAACGATATATTAAAAGAATATCATGCTCAAAATGAATGGATTTTCCCTCCAGAGCCTTCTATTAAAATAATTACAGATATTTTTGAATTTGCAAAAGATCATCTTCCTAAGTTTAATACAATTTCGATTTCAGGCTATCACATAAGGGAGGCAGGATCAACAGCTGTTCAGGAACTTGCCTTTACTCTTGCAGATGGTTTTGCCTATGTTGAGGCAGGAATTAGAAGAGGACTTGATGTAGATGAGTTTGCAAGTAGACTCTCTTTTTTCTTCAACGCTCATATGGATTTCTTTGAAGAAATAGCAAAGTTTAGAGCAGCAAGGAGAATATGGGCAAGAGAAATGAAAGAAAGATATAAAGCTAAGGATCCAAGATCCCTTATGCTGAGATTTCACACTCAAACGGCAGGTTGTTCTCTTCAGGCACAACAGCCACTTGTGAACATAATAAGAACAACTTTAGAGGCACTCTCAGCAGTTTTAGGTGGAACTCAAAGCCTTCACACCAATTCCTATGATGAGGCTCTCCAACTTCCGGCAGATCTACCAGCTATTATATCTTTAAGAACCCAGCAAGTTATAGCTTATGAATCTGGGGTCATAAACACTGTTGATCCTCTTGCGGGAAGTTATTTTGTAGAAGCTTTGACAAATAAAATGGAGGAAGAGGCTTATAAATATTTTGATGAGATTCTTAAAAAGGGTAATGGTTCATTCTTAGATGGAGTTCTTAAGGGAATTGAGGAGGGCTATTTTAAAAGGGAGATAGCTAATGCCGCATATGAATTTCAAAAGAGAGTTGAGTCAGGTGATTATATAATTGTGGGGGTTAATAAGTTCGTTGATCCTGAGGAAAAAATTGAGGTTCCACCCTTCCGGATTGATCCTGATATTGAAAGAAAACAGATAGAATTTCTACGTAAGGTGAAATCAGAGAGGGATAACATAGCCGTAAAAAATGCTCTAAATTCTCTCAAAAGGGCAGCAGAAAGAGGAGATAATTTAATGCCTTATATTATAGAGTGTGTGAAAAGGTACGCAACTGAGGGTGAAATTGTTGATACTTTAAAGGCTGTCTACGGGGTCTATAGGGAAAAAATAGTTGTTTAAGAGAGAAGTTGGAATTTACTATGTTTGTTGCAATTAACAGAATTTTTGTAAAAAGGGAGTTTCGTAAGGATTTTGAGGAAAGATTTAAAAATAGGAAAAGACTTGTTGAGAAACAGGAGGGTTTTATAAGGATTGAGATTTTGAGGCCCCTTCAGGGTGAAGATTACCTGGTTATAACTTATTGGAAAACTGAGGAGGATTTTTTAAGATGGGTTAATTCAGAGGATTTTAAGAAGGCACATCAAGATTCGCCTCCTTCTTATATTTTTTCAAGGCCTAATGAGTTTTCAGCTTATGAAGTAGTTGAATTTTAAGTGAAATTTTTTGGAAAAGATAAGGTTGGTTCAGATATTGTAATAAAGGGGGTGCCTTTTGAGCATGTTTCTCCCTTTTCAGGTTGTGCCTTAGGTCCAAGTTTTTTAAGGTACTGTTCAGAGTACATCGAAACAAAGAGTTTTTATTTTAATAAATTTTGTGAGGATTTTGAGGATAGGGGAGATATCCCTTGTTTTGGTGTTGATCTAAAAGAGGCGGGTAGGTTGATAGAGGAAAGTGTTCTTGAAATTATCAGTAGTAAAAAGACTGTAATTTTTGTAGGTGGTGATCATACAATAACTTTTTTTATATTAAGAACTATAAAAAAGATTATTCCGGATATAAAAGTTTTAGTTTTTGATGCTCATACGGATTTTAGGGATTCTTTTATGGATTCTAAAATTAACCATGCTACGTGGTTAAGAGTGCTTTATGAAGAAAAAGTTTTAAGGGAGAATGAGGTATTTTTATTTGGTATAAGGGAGAATTTTCCTGAGACGCCGTTTAAAGTTTTAAACAAAATTGATTTAGCTAGTTTAGGTGGAAGGTTTTATCTTTCTTTTGATCTTGATGTTTTAGATCCTAGTGTATTTCCTTCTGTTACGAATCCTGTTCCGGGTGGGTTTAGTTTAAAAGAGATAATAGAGATTTTAAAAGAAATAAAAGATGTTATTACTTTTGCAGATTTTGTTGAGTATAATCCTTTGAGGGGAGATGCGATTCTTTCAGGTATCAATTTTTCAACTTTGATTCGTGAATTCATCGTAATAAAGTCTTTATAATGTAGGATAATTATTGCTTTAATTTTAATATCTTACTTATTATTAACGTATTCTGACACTTTAAAAACATCTCAACTTACAGATAAAAAAGATAGTTATACTAAAAAAAGTCATTATATTGAACTTTTAGGTCAGGGTTTACTTTTTTCTCGAAATTATGATTATAGATTAAAAAAATTTAAGTGCTAGAGTAGGTATAGGCATTCTACCAATACCTGAGTTTTCGCTTCCTCCTCTTTTTTCTTCTTATTATTCCTCTTCAATTTTTAATAATTCATTTCCTGCTATTCCTATTTTTCCGGTTTCATTAAATTTTTTATTTGAAATAGTAAATTCTCATTATTTTGAGGTTAGTTTTGGTTCTACCTTTATTATTATTCCACTTCCAACTCTAAATTTAGGATACTGGTATCAATCTGAAAGGCCTGGTGGTTTAATATTTAGAATTAGCTTTACACCAACAATTTTTATTTACGGTGACTTCAACACGATGATTTCAATTATACCCTGGGGTGGAATTTCTTTTTTCTATGAGGAATAAATAAGATCGGGGCGCGGGGATTTGAACCCCGGACCTCTACCACCCCAAGGTAGCGCGCTAATCCGGACTGCGCTACGCCCCGATTTCATAATATTATAAAAAAACATCAACAAAAAATCAATAACTAAACTATTTTACTCCCATCAAAATATGTAACCTGTCAGTATACCTAAACCCATACCTCCTCGATAAATCATAAACTAACCTCCTTTTCTCCCTTAACTCTAAGTAACTCTTTCCCTCAGGCATCAAAAATATCCTCCTATTTTCAATACCGACTTTTTCCTTCAAATCAATCACCTCAATTAAATCCCTCTCACTTTTTATAACAAACTTAAAAATTACCCTCTCCCTCTCATTAAAACTCCTTAAAACATCTGACTTTATACTCTTTTTTAAACTGTTACCAGAATTCGAAAGCTTCGGAGAAACATTAAAATAAACCTTCTCCGGCAAAAAACTTTGAATCGTTCCATTAGTCTCTACCTCAATATCAAAGTTTATATTCAAAAGATCTTCTATAAGAGGAAAAAATCTCTTTTCCCAAAGAAGAGGCTCACCTCCTGTAACTATAAGATGCTTAATACCATAACTTAGTATCTTTTCCTTTAGCTCATCTAAAGACTTCCACATAAACTCTACTTTTCCCTTCCAAGTATAATCTGAATCACACCAAGTACACCTTAAATTACAAAAGGCAAGTCTTAGAAAAACTGAGGGGGTACCAGAAAAAGGACCCTCACCCTGTATAGATTTAAAAATCTCTACAACTGGTAAACTATCTTTCTCTCTACTCAAAATAGATTGCGTGAGAAAAGGGAGTTTCTTCTATCTTTACACTCTTTACTTTTAATCCCCTTTCTTTAAATTTTTCAAAAGTCCACTTGGATAAATTCTCTGCAGTAGGATTAAAGGGCAAACTTATAACTCCCTCTTTCTCCTCAAATCTTTTATCATCCCTGTGCTTAAAAAAGACATGATCAGGAAAAACTTCTTTTATAATAAATTCAATCTCTTCAAAGTCCTTTCCCATTCCTCTTTCATCTAGTTCATCAAACTGAATTTCAACTTCTATCCAATAGGTATGGCCGTGGGGGTAAGCACATTTACCCTCATAATTAAAAAGCATATGCCCAATTTCTCTTTTTACTCTTTTTCTCAAAATCCAGGGCATTTTAACTAAACTTCAATTAATCTCTTAATTCGCTTTGCATCTTCACCTTCTAAATAATCAGCCTTCCTTAATCTTCTCTTTCTTTTTGCGTTCTTGCTCCCAGCCAAGTGAGAATGAAAAGAATGAAAATGCTTAACCTTTCCTTTCTTAGTTAACCTAAATCTTTTTTTTGCCGCCTTTTTTGACTTTAACTTGGGCATCTTTTTAAATCAATTCAACAAAAAGGAATAGAACCTCCCGTAACCTAAATTTAAGTTTTTCTATAAATTATTCTTCCTCTTGTAAGATCATAAGGGGATAACTCAACTACAACTCTATCACCAGGGAGTATCTTAATAAAATTTAGTCTCATCTTACCAGAAAGATGACACAAGACAATAGGACCTGCATCTAAGGCAACTCTAAACATGGTGTTTGGTAAAACCTCCTTAACTGTTCCCTCCATTCTTATTACACCCTTTTTAGACATACTTTCCCCCTTTAATTAAAATTTGCTGTTAAAATAATAGGTTCATCATCAACTAAAACGGTGTGTTCAAAATGAGCAGACGGTTTACCATCAAGTGTTACAATAGTCCATTTATCATCAAGTACCTTAACTTCATGTGATCCCATGTTAACCATAGGTTCAATTGCTAAAACAAGACCCTTTTTTAAAAGGGGACCTTGTCCACTTTTTCCGTAATTCGGAACCATGGGCTCTTCGTGTAAATAGTACCCTATACCGTGACCAGCTAAATCTCTCACTACACTAAAACCGTGACTTTCAACGTAGCTCTGTATTTCAAATCCAATATCGCCGACTCTTTTAAATGGTCTTGCTTGATTTATCCCAAGATATAGGGCTTTTTCTGTTACACTTATAAGTTTTTCAATTTCACTATCAACTTTACCAACTTTGTATGTTTTTGCCCCATCCCCAAAAAAGCCATTCTTATTAACACCCACGTCAATCTTTACTATACTGCCTTCTTCTAAAATTTTCTTGTCTGACGGTATACCGTGTACAACCTCATTGTCAACTGAAATACAGGCTGAAGCAGGAAAACCCTTATAGCCAAGAAACGCTGGTATCCCCCCCATTTTCCTTATCATCCTATCAATTATATCATTTAGCTTTTTTGTCGATACACCCGGTTTTATATACTCTTCTATATAAAATAAGACCTTGGCAACTATCTCCGAGGCCTTTTTTATATTCTCAATCTCCTCTTTTGACTTTAAAATTATCATAGAAGTATCTTTCTAACTTTTTCATTTATCTCACCAACGTCTCCCTTACCCTCTATAACTTTAAGAATACCTTTTTTTTCATAGTACTCCACGAGAGGATAGGTGTTCTCTTTAAAAACCCTCAATCTATTTCTTATTACTTCCTCTTTATCATCATCCCTTGTTATAAGTTTAACGTTACATTGATCACAAACCTCGTCTCTGGCAGGAGGATCAAAGTTAAGGTTATATATCTTGTTACATTGTGGGCACAATCTTCTTGAAGTTAATCTTTTTATTATTTCTTCATCATCTATATCAAAGTAAATAACATGTGTTAGAGATTTATTTAAATTTTCTAACATTTTATCAAGAGCTTGGGCCTGGGCTAAGTTTCTGGGAAATCCGTCGAGGATGAAGCTATCAAGATCTGTTAGGGCATTTGCCACAATTTTAATCATTATATCATCTGGAACGAGGACACCCTCTTCCATATATTTCTTTGCAATAGCACCTAGTTCTGTATTTTTCTTTACGTTTTCTCTAAGTAAATCTCCAGTAGATATAATAGGGATACCCATAATTTCAGAGAGTTTTTTTGCCTGTGTTCCTTTCCCTGCTCCTGGGGGACCTATAAAGAGAATCCTCATTAACCTCTTCTTCCCTTGAACCTACCCTTTTGCAATAGTCCCTCGTATTGTCTTGTGAGAAGATGTGATTCAATTTGTTGGAGAGTATCCTGTGCTACTCCTATTATTATTAAAAGTCTTGTTCCACCAAAATAGAAGGGGACATTTGTAATTCTTGAAATGTAATAGGGTAAAATTGCAACTAGAGCTATAAATATTCCTCCAGGTAATAAAATTCTCTTTAAGACATTATCGATGTACTCTGCAGTTTTATCCCCTGCCCTCACCCCTGGTATGAAACCGGAGTATTTCTGCAAATTATCAGCTATTTCCTTAGGGTTTAAAACAACGGCTGTGTAAAAATAGTTAAAAAAAACAATAAGAATAGCATAGATTAAATCATATAAAAGATGGCCTGGGTTAAAAAGATGAGTATAAATCATTATATCGTGTAGTTGAGGGAAAAAAGAGCCTAAAGAATAGGGCAAAATCATTATGCTTTGAGCGAAAATTATAGCCATTACACCTGCAAGTGTCATTTTAAGAGGTAAATAAGTTGAGGAACCTCCGTAAACCCTTCTTCCGATTACTCTTCTTGCATATTGAATAGGAATTCTTCTTGAAGAAAGATTAACGTAAACAATTGAGTATGTAAGTAGAAACAGTATAGAAAGGGCAAAGAAAAGGCCTGCTAGTGATATTGCGCCGCTTCTTAATAGGTTAAAGGTTTGTAAGACTTCTTGAGGAACTGTATCAAGAGAACCAACAAAAATAAGCATAGAGGCTCCATTTCCGATACCTCTTTCTGTAATTTGTTCTCCTAACCACATACAAAAAACAGCACCTGCAGAAAGTGTAATAACGGTTAAAAGGGTAAAACCCAGACCAGGATTTGGGACAATTGGGGCTCCTGAAGGTGAAGTAAATCTTGTTAAAAGGGAGGCAATACCAAAAGATTGGATTGCAGCAACAAATACGGTTAAATATCTTGTCCACTGTTCGATTCTTCTTCTTCCAGCCTCTCCTTCTCTTTGAATTTTCTCTAAATAAGGAACAGATGTTGTGAGAATCTGAAATATAATAGAGGAGGATATGTAAGGCATTATTCCAATGCCTAAAATAGAGGCTCTTGAAAGAGCTCCACCAACAAAAAGGTCAAATAAACCGAGAAATGAACCTCTCAGTTGCTGTGCAAAAAGTTCTCCCAGCGCCTTTACGTCGATTCCAGGGATAGGTATGTGTGTTCCTAACCTAAAAATAACAAGAACAAGTGCTGTAAACAAAAATCTCTCTTTTAAATCCTTTATTTTGAAAATATTTTTTATTCTTTCAATTGTGGGTTCCTTTGCCATTTTATTTTATAAATATTACTTCACCACCTGCTTCTTTAATTTTTTGAATTGCCTTTTCAGAGGCTTTATGAACATAAACTTTTATGGGAAAATTTATATCTCCTTTTGAGAGAAGCTTAACTTTTAGATTTTTTCTTAGAACTCTTCTTTTTTTCATCTCTTCGTAAGTTGCCTCCTCTCCCTCTTTAAACTTTTCCACTAAATTTTTTATGTTTATAACCTCGTACTTTTCGCCGAAGGGATTTACAAATCCCCTTTTTGGTAATCTCCTATATAGGGGTGTTTGTCCACCTTCAAATTCAGGACCCTTTTCTTTACCTGATCTTGATTTTGCTCCTTTGTGACCTCTACCAGATGTTTTACCGTGACCTGAGCCTATTCCTCTACCAACCCTTTTTGGCTTTTTTGTTGCTCCCTTTATAGGTCTTAATTTACTCAAATCAAGCATACTAAGACCCTCCCCCCTCTTTTTCAATAATTTCTTCAACTTCAACAAGATATTTAATTTTATCAATCATACCCCTGATTTGAGGTGTATCTTTTTTTATAACAACCTGCCCTATTTTTCTTAGTCCGAGAGCCTCAAGTGTTCTTTTGGCCTTCCAGTTAGCTCCTATCTTAGATTTAATTTGTTTTATCTTTAAATATCTTTTCATATTAGGAAATCATAAATTTTCTTATAACTCTTGAAATAGGTAAACCTCTTCTTTTTGCAACTAATCTTGGGTCTTTAAGTTTTGATAAAGCTGCCATTGTTGCTTGAGCAAGATTACAAGGTGTAGTTGAGCCTAAAGCCTTTGTCAAAACGTTTTTGTAGCCAGCTGCTTCAAGAATTGCTCTAACGGTGTGGCAGGCAATAAGGCCTGTGCCAGGGCCTGCAGGTTTTAAGAGAATTTTTGAGGCACCTACTTTTCCAACAACAGGATGTGGTATTGTTCCATTTATAACTGGAACACTTATCATACTCTTTTTTGCCCTTTTTAGAGCTTTTGCAATAGCATCAGGGGTTTCAGCTGCTTTGCCATGTCCTATTCCGACCCTACCTTCTCCGTCCCCAATAGCAACCCATGCAGAAATCTTAAATCTTCTTCCTCCTGTTACAACTTTAGCAACGCGGTTTAATGATATGATATTTTCAATAAGGGTTTTTTCCTCCATGGCTCCTTATTATACATTTTTCATTTTTATTTTTTCAAGAATTTAAAGAGAATGTTTAAAAGAATTGTTAAGATAACTGAAATAACAATTGAGGTTCCCAGGGGGAAGTAAAATTTAAAGTTTTCTTTTTCTATTATAATATCAAGGGGTAATCGTGGCAATTTTGGGAAATTTTTTTGGAATTCAATTTTTGAGGAAAAGTAGAATAAAAGGCCAATTAAAATTAAGAAGGCTCCTAAAAATAAAAGCAATTTCCCAAATTCTTCGAATATTTTCATTCTGCCCAGAAGGGATGGTTGCCTTGAACGTATTCTGAGGCTGTCATTTTCCTTTTTCCTGCTGGTTGAAGTTCAAGAACCTCTACTGAACTTTCGCCACACATAACAAATAGTCTTGAACCTTCAATTACTATTTTTCCTGCGGGGCCTGAATAATCCTTATTTTCTTGTACTTTATAAATTTTGATGTATTTTCCATCAAAATGGGTTCTTGCACCGGGTGTGGGTGATAATGCATGAATGTGTCTCATTACTAAGAATGCACTTTTTTTCCAGTCGATCCAAAGTTCTTCTTCAGTTAACTTATGAGCATAGGATGCTTCTCCCTGTTGAGGTCTTGGTTTTATTTCTCCCCTTTTATACTTATCATAAATCTCTACAAAAACGCTGATTGCTCTCTCCGAAATTATAGCCTCAATGTCGCCTTTAGTTTTATCACCTATTTTAATATTTTCCTGATAGATTATTTTTCCAGTATCAATCTTTTCGTCCATTATAAAAAAGGTAAAGCCTGTTTCTTCTTCTCCGTTCATAATGGCTCTTTCTAAGGGTGCGGCTCCCCTGTATTTCGGTAAAAGAGAGGGATGAAGATTTATTGCACCATATTTTGGTAGATCTAATAGCTCTTTGTCGAGTATTTGACCGTAATCGGTCAAAAAGATTATTTCAGGTTCAAGTTTTTTTAGTTCGCTTATGAGTGCGGGATGATTCACATCGTGGGGTTGAAAGATTCTATCTTTTCTTATACCGTGTTGTAGAGAAAGTTCTTTTACAGGGGGAGGGGTAATTTTTAGCCCTCTACCTTGGGGTTTATCTGGGGCTGTTACGATGGCGTCTGGTTTTATCCCATTTTTCAAAAGTGACAAAAATACTTTAGCAGCAAAATCTCCTGTTCCAAAAAATATGAAACTACCTTCAAACATCATAAATATTAAATTTAAAAAAAGAAAATTACGGGAATTTAACCCCTTTTAAACTTTAATTCTACCCTTCTCTAATTCAATATTTTTTCTATAGCGGGCAATTAGAATTCTCCTTGTATCTCTATCAACTCTATCGATAAATAAAAAACCTTTTAAATGATCATATTCATGTAATATAACTCTTGCTAAAAGGCCATTTGCCTTTAGCACCTTGTCTTCCCCCTTTAAATTTACATATTTTAAATCGACAAACTCAGCTCTTTCTACCTCAGCATAGATCCCGGGTATAGAAAGGCAACCCTCTTCCATTATAATTTGGCCTTTTATGTTTATGATTTCTGGATTTATTACAACAAGGGGGCCCTTTTCTTTTCCTACAACTTTTTCTGAAACTACAAAAATTGATAAATCCTCACCGACCTGATTTGCGGCAAGACCTGCTCCTTCGTGAAATTCCATTGTATCAATCATTTGAGATACCAAATCTTTAATTTCCTGTGTTATTTTCCTAACAGGTCTTGTCCTTTTCCTAAGGATTGGATCCCCGTAATACCTTATTTCAAGAACCTTTTTCACCTTCTACAGTCTCACCTATTTTTCTTTTTATTGCGTTCTTCTCAAACTTTATTAGGGTTCCTGGTCCTGTTCTTAAGGTGATTGCACTATCTTCAACCTTAACTACTGTTCCTATTATACCGCCAAGTGTTACTACCTTATCGCCCTTTTTTAATGAATTTATCATCCTAATTCTTTCCTTCTCTTCTTTCTGCTGGGGTCTTATAAAAAAGAAATAAAAGATGAAAAGCATCGCAACAAAGGGGAAAATAAAGACAATTATGGCACCGATGGGGTTAACCTCTTGTGAACCAGATTGTGAAATTAAGTTAAAAATCATCACCGAAAGTTAGCCAAAATTGCCAATTACCGTATAATTTCTCTAAGTCCCACTTTCTTGCAAAATCAAGCTTCATAAAAAAGTAGCCCAAATCAAATCGTAAACCTACACCCACATCCATGAGTAAATCCTTAGCTTTTAGAAAATACACACCCCTTTCAACCAGTCTGTATCTTCTGAAGTCCTCCCTGTTTCCGAGTAGGGCGCTTTCGATAAATAATACACTTTTTACGCCCCCGATTTCAACAGGGAGAAAGGCTATTCTGAGTCTATCAAGGAAGGGAATTCTAAGCTCTATTGCATTATAAATAAGCACTCTACCCCATTTAGAAAAGAGGTCATAGCCTCGCATAAGATAGGGTGATCCAAAATAATAGGAGATAACTTTTTCGTCTCCCTCTATAATGCCTGAATAAAGTCTTATTGCTAAGTTAGAGCGTGGAGTTAATCTAAAGTATTTTCTTAAATCAGCCTGAAGTTCATAGTAACTATAGCTGGGAGAAAAACCCTTTGTAAGCCCTAAAGCAAAAAGCTCCCCGTCTTTTACTTTATTTTCTAATATAAAGCTTCTTTTAAATAGGTAAAACAAAATTAAATCATATACAGTAAAAGTTTGAAATGTGATTTCTTCTTTTAAATAGTCTATAAGGTAGCGTTCCCTGTAGCTGATATTAAAGCCATAGGTTATGCTGTTAAAGATATCAAAGGGATAGATAGAAAGAATTAAAAGGCCAAGGTTTCTGTCTAGGGCGTCTTTAGTTGGAGATAAAACGTAATAGGGGAAGTATTGATAAAATTCAAGCATGTAGTCTTCTCTTTTTTTAAGATAAAATATACGTAAATCCCAATTGGAATTTAGAAGGTCTTGAGATAGTTCTGAGAAAAATTCAATTTTATAGTTACCAAGAATATCAGATATTCCGATTGTAAATCCTCCATAATAGCCATAAAGTGGAGAAAATCCAAATCCTGCTACGATCCAATCTGGCGTTAAACTAAGAGTATAATCTCTTGTAGGATAGTCAGCCTCCTTATACTCCACTTTCTCCCCCTTGTACAAATTAATAGCTTGCGGTTTTAGGGAGAAAATATCTTTTATTAAAAAAATATCATAGCCACCTTTCCAAAGGAGTGATAAACATATAGAGTTAATATTTTCTGAGTAGGAGACATCTTTTATATGTGTGGGGAAACTGGTTAGCCTATATAGGGAGTCTTTTTCTATATCATAAAAACAGAGGTTTCTTAGACCATCAGGCTCATCGTAGAGAAAATAGACTTTTTTGCCATAAATGAAGGGATCATCGATATTTCCAAGATAGGGTGTTAATCTTTTTATTTCTCCATTTCTTAGGTTATATGAAAAAACTGCATAGTCTCCGAACTTACCCTCAAAGTTTCTGTCAGAAATAAATAATATTAAAGTATCGTTTATAAAGACAGGGGTTCTGTCATCGAATTTATCCTCTACTAAAGAAATTAGTTGATTTGTTTGTACATTGTAAATATATATGTCCGAAAACCCATCCTTTATTCCCGCAAAAACAACTTCTTTCCTTTTAGGATTAAATGAGGGCTCATATACTGCATCTAACTCTGAAAACTCTCTTTTTTTGATAAATTTATTTTTTTCTATGTCAAATATAAAAAGAACATCGCTTTTACCTCCGGAAGAAACTATAGCTAAGTATTGGCCATCTAAAGAGAAGGAAAGGGAAGGTCTTACAAGATGGAGGTTCTCAAGAGAGGGATTTTTTTGGCCTGAAATAACTTTTTTTAATTTTTTTGTTCCCCTGTATTTAATATATACGTCAGTAAAGCCGGCTCTATCAGATATAAAGGCTATTTTTGAACCATCAGGAGAAATAGCACAACCTATGTTTAAAAAGCCTCCCTCTAATTCATGCTCAGTTAATCTTTCTGCTATTTCATAGGGGAAACTGTAGCTTTTAAAGTCCCTATAAAATTTATCCTTAATATACCAGTTAAAGCGCTCTGATAACCTCTTTAAATTTTCACCAAAGGTTTTTTTAACATTTCTTTCAAGATTCCTTGCTACTTGAAAATTTCTTACAAACTCTGAAACTTTTTCTTTACCATATTTTTCCTCTATAAATCTAAAAAACATCTCACCTAATCTATAAACAATATAGTCCCCACTGATTGAGAGTCTTTCTAAATCAGGTAAAAGGTTATTTATAATTAAGTCTCTTACAAATCCCCTTGTTTCAGAATCCTCATTTTTTGATAAATATTCAGCCAGACCCTCCATAACAAAAAGGGGTACATTAGGAACATTTCCAGTTAAAAGGTTTTGTCCGACTCTTCCGTAGAAAAGCTCATATTCAAAGACATGGACTAGCTCATGAATAAGAACATGTTTAAATTCAGAGTAAGAACCGTTAAAGGGTAAAACAATTCTTTTCTTGAATATTTCGGTAAAACCTCCAACACCCTCAGGCAAAGTCTCAAAGATTACGTTTGTTTGTCTAAAATCATTAGGTGAGTTGTAAATAATAACTGGAATTTTATAATTTATTTTTATTTGGAAAAAATCGCTAAATTTTGGAAAGACTTCTTCTAAGTGATAGGAGGCAAAGGCTGCGAGCTTTTCTCCACCAGAATAATAATAAATTTTAAAATGTTCTGTCTCTAAATACTTAAAATCAAAATCTTTATACTGAATCTTGTTTATTCCGGAAAATAAGAGAAAAATTAGGATAAAAAAAAATAATCTCATAGTTTTAATCAAAATAGAGATGATCAGGGATAATAAAATTTATTGGATTTAAGGGTTTATTAAAGAGTCTTACTTCATAGTGAACGTGAACTCCTGTGGCTTTTCCAGTTGAACCCATTAAAGCTATTATTTCACCCCTTTCAACCGATTCACCAACTTGTACTAAATTTTTTGAGTTATGTGCGTATATTGTTTTAAAACCATTACCATGATCAATCTCTACAGTAAGACCATAACCTTCCCTCCAACCAGAGTATGTAACTTTTCCCTTAGCTGTTGAAATAACAGGCGCACCAAAACCTGACGAAACATCTACACCCTCATGCAGTTTAATTCTTCCTGTAAAAGGATCCTTTCTATAACCAAATCCTGAAACTATAAAACCTGAAGCAACAGGCAAGATTGAAGGAGTATGCTCAAGCTCATTTTTCTTTTTGTCAATAACATCTTTATACTCACTAAGCTTTCTATCAAATTTATGTACAAGTTTTAACATATAGTCAATTCTTTTTTCTAAACTTGCTAAGCCTTGACTCGGCACCAGGCTACCTCCTATTCCCATTTTTAAAAAATCTTCGTCTATAGCATCAAGACCCGCATGTTTCCTTAACTTATTTATTTCATTTGCTAACTTCTCTATTTTTTTAACAAGAGAATCATTTTTAAGCATAAGTGAACTAATTTTTTTAGTAAGAAATGAGTTTTCTCTTATCAAAAAATTCAGCTTGTTTTTATCCACTTCAGTGTTAAAAAAGTAAACTAATAGAAAAATAGTTGTAAATACAAAAGAAATTACTACACTTATAACTAATTTAACTAAAAAATTGGTAACGAGGAATTTCCTTACCTTTCCAACACCGCTTAAGGGTACAATGTGAATTAAAAATCCATTTTTTTGATTTCCTCCCATAGCCTGAGTATAAAATAACTGATTAAAAAAATTCAAAAAGTTTGAAAAATTTAAGTATAAAAACGTATAATAAAGTGGCATGGAAAAGATAACCCCTATGAGTTTTGAAAATGTGGAGAGGAAGTGGTATCTTGTTGACTTAAATGGAAAAGTTCTTGGGAGGGCGGCTTCAAGAATTGCACTACTTTTGATGGGCAAGAGAAAACCTATTTATTCACCTCACCTTGACGTAGGCGACTTTGTTGTAGCTATAAACGCTGACAAAATTAAAGTTACAGGAAAAAAACTTACTGATAAGATATATTATAGGCACTCGGGATATCCAGGAGGATTAAAACTTAAGAAACTAAAGGAATTGCTCGAAAAAAATCCGGAAAAAATTATAAAATTAGCTGTAAAAAGAATGTTACCAAAAAATAAATTAGGGAAAAAATTAATTAAAAGATTAAAAGTTTATTCTGGTTCGAGTCATCCCCATATTGCTCAGAAACCCGAGCCTATTGAAATAGATAAAATTAAATAATTATGAGTGAAGTAATTTTAACTTCGGGAGGAAGGAAGACAGCAAGGGCGAGATTAAGACTTCGCCCTGGTACTGGAAAAATTTGGGTAAACGGAAAAAGACCACTTGAGTACTTCAAAAGAGAGGACCTCATAATTCATGCCTTTGAGCCTCTAAAGGTTGTCCAAAAAGAAAGCGATTTTGATGTAGTTGTTAAAGTAGAGGGAGGAGGACTTTCAGGACAGGCAGGTGCTATCAGGTACGCTTTAAGTAGAGCTCTTGTTAAGTATAATGAGGGATTTAAGGCAGTTTTGAAATCACGAGGTATGTTAACGCGTGATTCAAGAGAAAAGGAGAGGATGAAATATGGACTTACAAAACGCAGGAGAGCTCACCAGTATTCAAAGCGCTAAAATTTCGTTAGAGGAACTCTTACAACACGGTGTCCATTTTGGACATAGGTCCTACAGGTGGAATCCGAAGATGCAAGGATATATATACGGTAAAAAAGAGGGAATCCACATTATAAACATAAATAAAACTATTGAAAAACTTAGAGAGGCGATTGAATTTGTGGAACACAAGGGCTCAGAAGGCGCAATTCCCCTTTATGTATGTACAAAAAAGCAGGGAAAAGAAATTATAAAGGAATACGCAATAAAGGCAGGGGCTTATTACGTAGTTGAAAGATGGCTTGGAGGGCTTCTCACAAACTTTGAAACAATAAGAACAAGAATTGAAAAGATGAGAGAAATAGAAAAAATGAGAGAAGACGGTAGACTGGAGAAATACCCTAAAAAAGAACAACAGAAAATTCTAACAGTTTATAAAAAACTAGAGAAAAATTTGGGTGGCCTGAGGGAGATGTACGAGCTACCTGGATTTTTGTATATAGTAGACCCAGTTAAAGAAGAGCTCGCAGTAAGGGAAGCAAGAAAGTTAAAAATTCCTATAGTTTCACTAATAGATACAGATGGAAATCCAGAAATTATTGATTATCCAATACCTGGAAATGATGATGCTATGAAATCAATAGAATACATTACAAGAATTATAACTGGTGCTTATTTAAGAGGAAAAGCAAAAGCAAAAGGGGAGGAAGAAAATGTCTGAAATAAGCCCTGAACTAATTAAAGAATTAAGGGAAAGGACAGGTGCAGGAATAATGGATTGTAAAAAGGCTCTTATTGAGTCAAATGGTGATATAGAAAAAGCGGTAGAAATTCTTAGAAAGATAGGGATTGCAAAAGCAGAGAAAAAAATCGATAGGGAGGCAAAAGAGGGTATTGTAGAGGCGTATATTCATCCGGGATCAAAACTTGGTGTTTTGGTGGAGCTAAACTGTGAAACAGATTTTGTTGCCAAAAATGAGGAGTTTATAAAGTTGGCTAAAGAGATTGCTATGCAAATTGCTGCTATGAACCCTATAGCTGTTAAAAGGGAGAACATTCCTCCGGAGATAATTGAAAGAGAAAGAAGAATATATTACGAGCAAGCTAAGGAAAGCGGCAAACCTGAAAATATAATACAAAAAATAGTAGAGGGGAAAATGGAGAACTTTTTTAAAGAAAAATGTTTACTTGAACAGAGCTACATAAGGGATCCATCGATAACAGTTGGGGACTTAATTAAACAATATATAACAAAATTTGGAGAAAATATCGTAGTAAAAAGGTTCGCAAGGTTCAAAATAGGGGAGCAATAGTTTAAATAAATGGAAAATAAAAGAATACTTTTAAAAATAAGCGGGGAGGTTTTAGGGTCATCAAAATTCGGGTTAGATCCTGAGTCCTTTGAAAGAGTTGCAGATGAAATAAAGGAAATCCACGATCTTGGATTTGAAGTGGCTGTCGTTGTTGGAGGAGGCAATATCATAAGGGGAATTCAGAGTGAAGAACTGGGAATTGATAGAGTCACAGCTGATTACATGGGGATGGTTGCAACACTTATAAACTCTATGTACCTCCAAGCTATATTAGAGAAAAAAGGTAAGATAACAAGAGTCATGTCAGCAATCGAAATAAAACAGGTAGCTGAACCTTATATAAGAAGAAGAGCAATAAGACATCTTGAAAAGGGCAGGATAGTTATTTTTGCCACAGGAACAGGTAATCCCTTTTTTTCAACAGACACAGCAGCAGCTTTAAGAGCAGTGGAAATTTCTGCAAGATATTTTCTAAAGGGAACTAAAGTAGATGGAATATATTCAAAAGATCCCTTAACTAACAAGGATGCAATAAAGTACGATAAAATTGATTATGATACGATAATAAAAAATGATTTGAAAATACTTGATGCTTCAGCTGTTGCCTTATGTAAAGAAAATCAAATAGAGATAATTGTATTTAATATAACAAAGAACGGGATTTTAAAGAAAATTTTACTTGGAGAAAAGTTAGGTACGCTTGTTACAAGGTAAATTTCTAATAAAGCTGGCTCAGGGAATTTTGCCAATAGTTTATTACTTCTTTTTAAAAACAATAAAATTTAGGCAAATAGGAGATTTTCCAAATAAAAGGGCTCTTTTTTGTTTTTGGCATAGATCCTTTTTTCCGCTAATTTATTTTTATAGAAACAAAAGAATAAGAATTTTAGTTTCTGCCTCAAAAGATGGTGAACTTTTGGTAAAACCTTTAAAGAAATTTGGATTTGCTGTAATAAGGGGATCAAGCACAAAATTGGGAGATAAAGCTTTTAGAGAAATCGTGAGGGCTCTGAAAAAAGATAAACTTGCAGCAATTACACCTGATGGACCAAAGGGGCCAAGGGAGATTTTTAAAGAAGGAGCCCTTTTTATATCTTACTTATCTTGTGCTCCCATACACCTTGTTGGTGTTGCCTTTTCTAAAAAAATTGAACTTCCCACCTGGGATAAATTCATGATCCCTCTTCCCTTTTCTCGCTGCACAGTCTTTATTTCCTCTCCAATTTATATTTACAACAAAAAAAACATTGACAAAGAACTTTTTACAAAACTTTTAAAAGAAGTAAATTTAATAGCAGAAAAATATATTAAAAGGGGAGGGAAAATATGTTAATGTATTTTTTAACTTTTTATATAACGATTAATTTACCAAACGGTCTTCATGTTATATACAAAAAGAAGGAAAAAACAGATATCTTTACTTTTCTTCTCGTTGTAAACTCCGGAAGTTTTAATGAGGAGGAAGGTTTTGAGGGGATGACCCACTTTCTTGAACATATGCTCTTTGATGGTAATGAAAAGTTTACAAGGGAGAAACTTAGGAAAAATTTTGATAAACTTGGACTCTACGTTAATGCCTTTACAAGAGAAGATTATACGGCATTCTTTTTTTCTGGACCTGACCAAAACTATAAAGAAGGAATATATCTTTTATATCTTATGATTTTTAAATCAACTTTTCCTGATAAAGAATTTGAAAAAGAAAAAGGTGTTATATTGCAGGAAATTTATCAGGATAGATCAAGAGAATTTAACGTTGTGAAAGAAAAGGTGGACTCAATAATCTTTTTAGGGACTAACTATTCACACCCTGTTATTGGATATGAAAGAGCAATAAAAAATCTGAAAAAGGAAAAACTAATAGAGTTTTATAAAAAATTTTATGTACCAAACAATATGGTAATATTTATAAGTGGTGATGTAGATGAAAAAGAGCTTTTTGATTTTATTGAAAAAACTTTTGGGAGAGAGTTAGGAGGGGAAAAATTCTTTAATGAGGTGGATTTGAATTTACAGAGATTTTATGGTGAGAAAATATTTTTAAATATTGGGGGAGTTAAAAACTTTTATATTTTTAAGTGTTTTGAGGCGCCCCCGCTTAACTATACTTCAGCCTCTTATTTTATTTTATTAGAAGAAATATTTAATTCTGAGAACGCTTTAAAGAAATTTAAACAAAAACACAAAAGCATCTTAGAAGCTTCATTAAGTTATGAACCGAAGAAAAAATTTGGTGTCATCTTCTTTAATTTAACTTTAAAAAATAACTTAAACAAAGATTCTCTCATCTATTTAACTGAAAAATTAAATTCCTTTATAAAAAATTTTTTAGATAGCATGAAAAAAGAAGATTTTGAGAGATTAAGAGAAAAACTTATAAAGGAGAAAGTTTACGATGATCTTGACCCTGTATACTCTATTTTCTATCTTGCAAACTACCTTATCTATAAGGATCCTCTCTTAAGAGAAAAAATTGTAGAAAATATAAGAGAGATAGAATATAAAGATTTTATCGAATTTTTTAAAAACTTCTTTAATAGCTCTTACAGTAAAACAGTAATTGTCTCAGAATCAAAAAAAACTGCAATAAAAGAAGCATTTCCAGAGGCTATTCATATACTTATTAAAAAAAGAGTACAAGCAGAAGAACTATCTAAAAATGGTATTTCTCAAGTATTTTTTAGAGCTCTTTTAAATGAAAGAATAAACAAAATAATTGAAGAAGAAGGGTTAAGGGTAAAAACTTTTGATAACCCCTATATACCGTTTGATGATTATTATCACAGATGGGATTTTTCTTATATAAGAGTTGTTTTTTCATCGGAAAGTAAAGATAAAATTCTTGACTTTATTGATAAGCTCTTAAAACCTGAATTTGACACTTTTATTTTAGAAAATTCTAAGAAAGAGGCAATTTTAGCAAGAACAATTTCTGAAAAAGATCCATATATAAAAGCTTGGGAAGAATTTGAAAAAAATTTATTCAAAGATGAAAAAAAATCTATCTACGGTGAAAAAGAAAAAATAGAAAAAATTAAATTGAAGGATCTCTATGAGTTTGCCAAAATTTTAGAAAAAGAAAACAGAATAATAACATACGAATCGGAAAACCCCGACTCTTTATTAAAAATTAAAGTTAAAGAAATTTCAGATTATAAACCTATAGAAAAAATTAAGATAAATGAAGAACGCTTTATTGATTCGATAAAGTTAAATTTAAAACAGAGTTATATTCTGGGAGGAAAGGTATTTGAATTTGAAGATAAAAGGGAGATTCTCGATTATATCTCTCTTTCAGAAATTTTAACTCAAAGAATGCAAGAGATTATAAGGGAAAAACTGGGATTTTCCTATAGACTTTCATCTGGAGTCAGAATTTATCCAGGAAAGTTACTTTTTTATTATGAAATAGGAACAGATAGAGAAAACTTAGAAAGGGTAGAAAATGAAATGAGAAAAATTTTTGAGAGTATAAAGAGAAAAATAGAGGAGGAAGAGTTTGAAATTGCACTTAACTCTTTTTTAGGAAACTATATAAGAAGACTATCAAACCATGAGACAAGAAGTTTCTATAAAGGTTTTTACATTTATTTAGGCTTAGGAGAAGATTTTGATAAATTTATCAAAGATAACATTAGGAAAGTTAAATTAAAAAATGTAAAAAAATTGGCAGAAAAAGTCTTAAACATAGAAAATTTTTCAAAGATCTATGTTTTTTAAAAAAATTTTAAAATTTAGAGAGATTAAAAAGTATTTAAAGTTTTTTGAGAGGATCGATTTAATTAAAAAAAAGAGTGGCAATAGAATTCTAATAAAAGGATACATTATTTTTTGATTTTTTTTGTAAAAATAGTAAAGGGATCTTATTCTGTGATAGAAAGCAAAAAGACTTTCTTTGTGGGTTCCACCGAATTCATGATAGACGATCCATTTAGGATAAAAATATATGTAAAATTTCTCCTTTCTTAACCTTCTCACTAAATCTCCATCTTCTTTAAAAAGAAAAAAATTCTCGTCAAAGTAGCCTACCCTTTTAAAAACTTTTGAGGGAAATAGGGCACAGGCACAGGGTGCAAGAGGAACAAACTTTTCCTTAATCCTCCTTTTTTCCTTTTTTTTAATAAAATCTGCATAACCTAACAAAAATAAAAGAGTCCTAAAATGAGACTCCGTATCTCTCCAAGGTGGAATCTTTTCTCCATTTTTATTTATCATAAGCGGAACAAGCATACCTATTTCCTTTCTTTTCTTTATAAGCTCTAAAGCACTTTCAAACCCACTGATAAATTTAACATCTGGATTAACAAGAAGGATATACTCACCCCTACTTACCTTTATACCTATATTTACGGCCTTCGCAAATCCTAAATTCGCCTCATTATTTATCACTTTCAAAAAAGGATAACCCTCAAAATCAAGGTTTTCAGAAGGTGAATTGTTTACAATTATAATTTCTGCCTCCCTTTTAACACTATAGGGCAAAGAATCTAAAAGCTCTTTTATTAAATCTTTAGAATAATAATTAACTATAATAAGGCTTAGATCTTTCATGAAATAATCATCTCTTCAATAAACCGTGAGGGCGTAAGTTTTTTTCCAGCTTTCATCTTAGGTCTTGTTATAAAAACCTTTTCACAACTCCTTGTTAAAGCAACGTAAAAGAGTCTTCTTTCTTCATCTAACTCTTTCTTTTGTGATAGACTTCTAATACTGGGAATGATAGATTCAGCAACACCTGTTATAAAAACTACATCAAATTCAAGACCCTTAGCACCATGAATCGTAGAGAGAAAAACACCCCCTTCCTTTGAGTCAGTTTCAAGACTCTCTAAAATTGAAAAGGAATCTAAGAATTTTTTTAACTCTTTAGCCTTATATTCCCTTAAAAGGAAGAAAAATTCATCTAAAGTTTCCCTTTCTTCTTTTTCTTGATCTGGAGGTAAATTTTTAAGAAACTCATAAAAGTTAATTTTTTCAAGAAATTCATCAACTATTTCAAAGGGGGTTTTTGAAAATTTCTCTTTCTGATGAGTTTTCCACAATTTTAAAATATCTTCACTTATTTTCTTATTTCCCAGGAAATATTTTAAAGTCTTTTTAAGAACTTCTCTTTTGCTAAACTGAACAGATTCGAGATAACCTATAAGTGCCCTAACAAGACTCTTAGTATAAAATCTTGATTTACCCTCAACGTTAAAAGGTATATTTTCCTTTTTTAACGTCTCTTGTATATTTTTTAGATAGTAAGAAAATCTTGATAAAACAGCTATCTTTTCCTCTTTAGTACCCTGTGAGAGTAAAATTTTTATTTCTTTAGAAATAAACTTAGCCTCTTCTTTTTCGTCTTCGGCATGAAAAACAAAGATCCTTTCTCCCTTTTTTTCAGCAGGTGTAAAGAAAAACTCTTTCCTATCTTTTATTTTAGATAAAATCTTTAAACCTGCTTCATAAATATGTTCTGGTATTCTAAAGGATTTTGTAAGATAGTATATTTTTGAGTTTTCAAAGTATTTCTCGAAATTGTTTATAAATTCTGTAGAAGCTCCTTTAAAACCGTAAATAGCTTGGTCCGGATCACCTGTAGCAAATAAAGATCCACCTTTTTCTCTTAATTTTCTTAAAAGTGACACCTCACCATAACTTAAATCTTGAAACTCATCAACAAGCAAATACTTAATATTTTCCGAAAATCTTTCCTTTATATCTTCATAGTTATCAAGTATAAGATTTGAATAAAATATCAAGTCATCGTAATCTAACAAGTTATTTTCTCTTAAAATTTCTGAATATCTTTTGTAAACAAGACCACATTTTCTAAGCCAAGCATAATCTGATCTTAAAAGATCCTCAGGTGTAAGTAAATTAATTTTAGAAACTGAAATAGTTTTAATTACTTCTTCAAGTTCAACCTGAGAAAACTCAGTAAAGTTATTTCTAATTATCTGAAAACTTTCACTTCTTGAAATAACTTTAGCTTCTTCCATGTTAAAACCTATTCTTTCTCCCCCAGTATAAATAACCTGTAAACCTAAACTATGTAATGTGGAAACATTTAATGAAATAAAATTTTTCTTTGAAAGAAGAAGCATCAGACGTGATTTTATTTCATTTATCCCCTTGCCCGTGAAAGTCGTAATAATGATTTCTTCTGGCTCAAAATTTTTAACTTCAATAAGATAAGATGCTCTTCTTATTAGACAAGTTGTCTTACCAGTCCCCGCACCACCAACTACAAGTACAAACCTTTCTTCTGTGGTTACAGCATCCCTTTGTTCATCTGTTAAATCTTCTAATATATTTTTTTTCTTATCACCTATCTTTACATCTATCAGTGCCATATAAGAAACTTTCAATCCTTCTTCAAGTGATTCATACATTTCCTTTGCTGTTTTAAATCTCTTTTCAGGATCGGGATCTATTGCCTTTTCTATAACCCTTCTTGTATTTTCACTTACATTTTCTGTGAGTCTTTTAAAATTCCCCTTTTTTATTTTTTCCCTAATTTCTTCAAAGGTTCTACCTTGAAATGGTGGGAATCCTGTAAAGCACTCATACATCATGCAACCCACTGCAAAGATGTCGGTTTTTTCAGAGTAATTTCCCCTCCAACCCTCAGGTGCAAGATAAAGTGGTGTTCCAACAATGTTTCCACTTACTTTTTCTTGGAAGATAAGGGCAAGTCCAAAATCTGAGATTTTAGGTTCATAATCAGATGTTAAGAGAATGTTTTCAGGTTTTAAATCTCTATGCAAAAAGCCCCTTGAATGAGCATAGGAAAGGGCAAGGAGAACTTTTTTAAAAATTTTTAAAACAAGATCCTCATCAACAGGTGCAGATTTTATCAGATTTCTAAGTGAGAATCCCTCTACATACTCCATTGTCATTATGAGATTATTCTCTATTATGTCAACAGAGTAGAATCTAACGATATTTTCATGTAAAAGCTCGGATAAAACTTTAGCCTCTCTTTTTAAAATTTCCCATTCTTCTTTTCTTATTCTTGGAACCTTTATTGCAAAAAGTTTATCAATTAAGGTATCTCTTACAAGGTAAACATCACCGAAAGTTCCACCTCCCAGCCACCTTAAAATTTCATATTTTCCCAGCTTTTTCTGTAACATTTTATTTTATAATAAAGTTAACGAATTTCTTTGCGAGTTCAACAAGATAGAAAGATCCTACTAAAAGTATAAGAGAACTTGAGTTTGAGTTTTCAAGACAAAAGTTAAAAGCTTCATAGGCATCTTCAAAGGTAGCTATTTTACTAAAATTTAGTCCTTTTGCTATTTCGTAGATAACTTTAGGGTTTTCTCTTCTTGGTATATGTGATTGAGTTAAAACTAAATTTTTAGGTTCAAGTCTTTCTAAAATTTTTAACATTTTTGCTATATTTTTATCTTTATTTGATCCAAAAATAAGAAAATCAGGTGTTTTTTTGATAATATTTTTAACATTTCTAACAACAGCAGAGATTGATAGGGGATTATGGGCGCCATCAACGATAAAAAATGGGTTATCGAGAATTTTTTCAAATCTACCAAAGATTTTGAATTCGGTAAACTCGTAATTTTTAATTCCCATAAGGTAAAGGTATAAAAAAGCACAAGCTGCGTTTATAGCCTGGAAATCTCCAATTAACTTAGTAAAAACTTCATGCCACCTGTTGTCAAAATATATTTTAAAAGAGGTTCCATTTAAAGAAGCCTCCTTAATTTTAAATGGTATTTTCAGTGAGAGAAGGTACACTTCACTTTTTACTTTTTTCGCTCTATCAATTAAAACTTCAAGAACCTCTTTTGGTTGGGGAGAAATTATAGTATTTTTACCTTTTATGACAAAACTTTTCTCGTAGGCAATTTTTGAAAGGGTATTTCCCAGAATATGTTCATGATCATAGCTGATTGGTGTAATTATTGAAAAGTCAGTTTGGCAAGAATTTACAGCATCAAGTCTTCCCCCAAGTCCTATCTCTAAAACGTTGAAGTCTGTATTTTTATCTTTAAAATATAAAAAAGCAATAATTGTTAAAGCCTCAAAATAAGTCAAAAAAATTCCCTTTTCAACTTTTTCCTTTATTTTTGAAACATAAAATATAAAATCTTTTTCAGAAATAAGATCATTTCCTATTCTGATTCTTTCTCTTACGTCCATAACATGGGGAGATGTATAAAGGCCAACGTTCTTAAAGCCCTTTTGAATAAAACCAGAGACAATATGATGTGCTGTGCTTCCCTTTCCCTTTGTGCCAGCAATTATACAAGGATTTTTAAGATGAAGCTGAGGATTACCAAATTCATTAAGGTCTTTTAAAAATCTTTCAAAATCAAATTCACCCTTTATGTTTTTTTTCTCATAATTTATGAGAGATTCAAGAAATGAATTTGCTTCTAAAAAGTTCATAATTATTTATTTAGGTTAAAAAAGCAAAATATGGAAAGAAGTATAGTGTAAATACCAAAAAAGGGAAAGTATTTCTTCTTTAGTGAACCTTCAAGGATATAAAGGGCAAGAAGTCCTGATAAAAAGGCAAAAATAAAAGAGAAAATAGAGGGTAAAACTTCTAAGTTTTTTAAGTCATCAATTTCAATTAGGAAAGCGCCGAGTACAAGTGGAAGATACATATAGAAAGAAAACTCAAAGCTTTCCCTTGAACTTACTTTTAACAAAAGACCAGTCGTAATTGTTATTCCTGATCTTGAAATACCAGGTAAAAGTGCAAATATTTGAAAAAAGCCAATTATAAGTGCCTTTTTTATATCCAAAACTTTGTTTCCCTCTTTTAAAAAAGAAAGTAAAAGATAAAAGCCGTTTAGAAAAAAGAAGATAAAAAGAAAATCGGCATCTTCAAAAAAATACTCAATTTTTTCTCTAAAAAAAAGGGCAAAGATACCTGCTGGCAATATCCCAACTATTATTTTAAAAAAATTTTTGTAATAATAGGCTATTAACCTATTTCTAAAGTAAAAAATAACCGAGAAAAAAGTAGCAAGATGTAATAAAGTTTCAATTCCTATTCCTTTTATGTTAAAGCCTAAGATTTCTTGCAGTAAAACCAAATGGCCTGAAGATGAAATGGGTAAAAACTCTGTTAAACCTTGAAATAAACCAAGTATTATCTCTTTCAAACTCTATTTCCTCTTTTCAACTAGTTTAATAATGTCAATTAAAGGTATAAGCTCTTTATCGATCAGAATAATTTTTTTTACAATTTCTTTATCGAGGTTAAAGGGAACTTCAAGAAGTTTTACATCTTTTTTCTTAAAAATACCTCTTACTTGACTTACTCTTATGAAAAAATGCTCTCTTTTTTCTTTTTCAATAAAAAGATAAGAGTAAGGCTCTACTTCCTTATCAATTCCGAGTAATTTTGAAAAAGATAAAACAGGAATCATTAAATTTCTAAAATTAGTCATACCTAAGGCATATTCAGGAAGATCAGCTGATTCAATTATCTCTAAGTCTGTTACAACCTCTGTTGCCTGATAGGTATAAACAGCGTAACTTTCATCACTTACTTTAAAAATTAAGTATTCCTCTGGTTCTTCTAATTCACCCTCAACTTCAACTATATCCGTTGGTTTTAACTCCTCTTTAATCATAGTGATCTCCCTTTCTTCTCTTTTATCAATTTCTCTCTTATCGATCCCCTTAAAATCCAATATTTTTTCCTCTTCTTTAAGTAGTTGTTTTTCTTCTGCTTTCTCTATCTCTTTTTCTTTTATAAAATCGAGAAACTTTTGAAAACTTATTTCATCTTTTTCTTTCATAGTTCAAGTATTGTAAAGTTTTGGTTTGTGTATATACAAATTTCAGCAGCAATTTTAAGGGATTCTTCAACTATTTCCCTTGGGCTTAAGTTTGTGTTTTTTAAAAGGGCTAAGGCAGCAGCCCTAGCATAAGCAGCGCCTGACCCAATGGCAACTATACCATATTCAGGTTCAACTACTTCTCCTCCCCCTGTTATTATAAGTGCTCTTTCTCTATTTAACACAGCAAGAAGGGCTTCAAGTCTTCTTAAGAATTTATCTGTTCTCCATTTTCTTGCCAATTCCACTGAGGCTCTAAGGAGATCACCCTTGTATTCTTTAAGATTTTTTTCAAGATTTTCAAATAGGGTGTAAGCATCTGCAACAGAACCTGCAAAACCAACTAGAACTTCATCGTTATAAATTTTTGTTACTTTTTTTGCACTATGTTTTAATACAGTCTCTCCGAGAGTTACCTGTCCATCAGCCCCTATAACCGCCTTTCCATCCTTTAAAATCCCCAGAACTGTGGTTGACCTTATCATTTATTTATTTTAATCTAGTTGAGAAGGAAAGGCAACTTCAAAACTCCTTTTTTCTATTCATTAAGAATTTAGAGGAAAAGTCTCTATGGACCTCTATAAAAAAGTAGACGTCCAAATTTAAGAAGAGAAACCATATGGGCTGAAAGTTTTAAAGATTTATTTTTCGCCACACTAAAGGCGTAAATATCTGAGAAAATGTTTTTTAAATTGTTTTCATAATATCTAATTTCTTCTTCGAGAAAAAGGAGCGAACTTCTCTTTAAGGCTTCAAGGGAGTTTATATAAATTATGGGTAATCCTACAATTATATCGGGTAGTACTTTTTTATTTTTCGAGAGTATTTCATAGATTTCGTGATTTATCGCTGATGGAGCTACCTCAATAATTACCTTTGCTCTTATCTTTTCAAAATTACTCTGTTTTATAACATCTGAGGGACCACAGAGTATAAGTATATCTGTTTCACCCATTAAAAGCTCTGCGTTTGTAATTTTTTCTCCATCTAATTCTTTGACGGATCCTTTTTCTTTTTTCAATAATAAAAGTTTTTCATATTCAATGTTATTAGAAATTATTGCTCCCTTTGAATCTGATATTCCTATAACTTTTGCATTAATTTCGTTCATTATTTCAAAAAAGAGAAGAGAAATTTTACCTGCACCCTGAATAAAAACTCTTTTATTTTTAAAACTTATATTTTCCATTTCTGAGAATTTGTCAAAAAAAATTTTTAACCCCCTTTTTAAAATTTCTCTTCTTTGAGGAACACCACCCATTTCTGGTATTTTACCAGTAAAATTGTAAAGAAATGCGTCTTCCTCTTCATAACCCTCTTCAGGAAAGAAAAATGTATTATCATCATTTATTAAAGAAACGAACTTTTCCGTAAGAAGTCTTCTTGTTTTATTATTTTTAATGAAGAATTCGTTAGCCTCAATTCCTGCAGAAACTCCAGAAAAAGGAATATTTAAAAGATAACCCTGTAGTGTTGTAAAAAGAGAAAATAATTTTAGTTCATCAAGATTAATATTTTCTTTTATTCTTATAGGTCCAAGAAAAGAGGGCTTTTTGGTTGAGTGAACTACCCTTATACACTTAAATGTATGAACTTTTCCCTCATGATCGTATGGGATATTTCTTATTTCAATAAGTTCAGGCTCTAAAATTAAAGAAATAATTCCCTCTGGAAACCCAATTTCTTTACAAGCCTTAGTTATGAAATTTTTAAATTCTTCTAACATCGAGGGATTTTAGGTTAATTTCCCCTTTAAAGGTTAAATTTACTTTTCCTATTAAAAAGGCTTCATCATTTATAAAAGTGACTTTTAAAGTATCACCGCCTCTTGTAAAGATTTCAAAATTATCTTTTTTATTTTTAAGTCTTAAGTAAAAGGCAGCAGCAACAGCACCTGTGCCACAGGATAGGACTTCATCCTCTACTCCCCTTTCATACGTCCTTATTTTTACCTTATTCTCATCAATTATAGAAATAAAATCCACATTGGTCCCTTCAGGCTCAAAAAGTTTGTGATACCTTAAAAAGGCTCCCCTTTCAATAACGTTAATTTCATCGATATCCTCTTCTTCGCATATAAGATGAGGGACACCCGTATCTATTAACGTGTATTCTTTGTCTGAGATACAAATATTCTTTACCGAGGGAGACACCAAGACTTTAAGTTTAACAAGATTATTTCCCAAATATTCGCCGTAATGTTTTCCATCATCAGCAATAAAATTAAATTTTCTCTTTTTAGTTTTAAGATAATTAAGGTAGATCAGGCACCTTGCTCCATTTGCACAAAATTTTGCCCTTTTTCCATCTGAGTTGAAATAAATCATTTTAAAGTCAAATTCTTTATCTTCTAAAGAAAACAAAACACCATCAGCTCCTATTCCTCTTTTTCTATCACATAAGGCAGAAATAAACTTTGATACTTTTTTTGGATTTACATTGAAAAAAACAATAAAATCGTTACCCGTTCCTTCCATCTTAAAAAAATTCAACTTCATTTGGAAATTATAAGAAAGTTAGATTTATAATTTCATATAATAAACTAAAAGGAGGTGTAAAAATGTTAAAGGAAAGATTAAGAGAAAAAATTGAAAAAAGAGTAAAAGAAGTAAAAGAATTTAGGGAAAAATATGGTAATAGAGTAATTTCTGAGGTAACAGTGGACCAAGCCTATGGTGGAATGAGGGATGTAAAATGCATGGTATGGGAAGGTTCACTTCTTGATCCTAATGAGGGAATAAGATTTAGGGGTTACACAATTCCAGAAGTTAGAGAGAAACTTCCAAAGGCAAAAGGTTTTAATGAACCTTTACCTGAAGGGATATTTTATCTCTTACTGATCGGTGAATTTCCAACTGAAGAGGATATAAAGGAAATACAGGATGAATTTAAAAAGAGGATGGATCTTCCATCTTATGTAGTTGAAATGATGAAAAAAATGCCTTCAGATACACATCCTATGACTTTATTCTCAATGGGAATTCTTGCAATGCAGAGAGAATCCAAGTTCACTAAAGCCTACTGGGAGGGAATTCCTAAGGCTAAATATTGGGAGTATTTTTATGAAGATACTTTAGATCTTTTAGCAAAAGTACCTGTTGTCGCCGCTTATGTTTATAGATATCTTTACAGAGGGGGGAATTTTATAGATCCTAAGCCAGAGCTCGATTGGGCAGCAAATTTGGCTTACATGATGGGTTATGAAAATCCTGAAGTTTATGAGTTAATGAGGCTTTATATGGTTCTTCACTGTGATCATGAGGGAGGAAACGTTTCAGCTCATACAGGGCACCTTGTTTCATCGGCTCTTTCTGATGTTTATTATTCGATTTCAGCAGCCTTAAATGGTCTTGCAGGTCCTTTGCATGGTCTTGCCAACCAAGAAGTTTTGAGATGGATTTTGAATTTAAAGGAAAAGTTTAAGGATCAGCCAATTACAAAGGAAGTTCTTGAAAAGTACTGTTGGGATACTATAAATTCAGGCCAGGTAATTCCAGGATATGGGCATGCGGTTTTAAGAAAGACAGATCCAAGGTATATTGCTTTTAGAGAGTTTGCTTTAAAGTATATGCCTGATGATGAGATCTTTAAGATTGTTTCTATGCTTTATGAGGTTGTTCCTCCTATTTTGCAGCAGCTTCAGAAAGTAAAGGATCCATGGCCAAATGTGGACGCTCATTCAGGTTGTGTTCTTTATCATTATGGAATAACTGAGTTTCCATTTTATACGGTTTTGTTTGGTGTTTCAAGGGCTATCGGTATAACAGTTCAGTTAATATGGGATAGAGCCTTAGGTTTACCTATTGAAAGACCAAAGAGTGTGACTCTTGAGTGGTTGAAGGAGAATGTTAAGTAGTTTAAGTATTTACGCCCGTAGTTCAAGTGGATTAGAACGTCTCCCTCCGGAGGAGAAGGTTGCGGGTTCAAGTCCCGCCGGGCGTAGAATTTACTCTAAATTTTTTAGCTTTTTTATATAACTTTTTATATTTCTATACTTAAAGAAAAAGGAACCGATACAGAGAGTAGTTGCACCTGCCTCTAATACTAAAGGAATAGTTTCTTTATTTAGGCCTCCATCTACTGCTATTTCAAATTTATATTTATTTTTTTCTTTAACTTCTCTGATCATTTTTATTTTATCTAAAACTCCTTCAATAAATTTTTGACCGGAAAATCCGGGATTTACGCTCATAACCAAAACCTCTTCAATATCGTTTAAATAGCTTTCTATTTCTTCGATTTTTGTTTCTGGATTTAGAGCAAGCCCTGCTCTTGTGAAATGATGAATTTCTTCAATTGTTTCTCTTACTTTTTTTGTAGATTCTATATGAAAAGAAATAAGAGCAGGTACAGAATTTTTAAATCTTTTTATATATCTTATTGGTTCAATAATCATAAGGTGAATACTAATCGGCATGTTTGTTAATTTCCTTATCGCTTCCACAATCATAGGACCAAAGGTTATATTATTAACGAAATTTCCATCCATTACATCGACATGGATAAAATCTGAATTTGATTTTTCAATTTTTCTTATTGTCTTTTTGAGATTACTAAAATCACCGGCAATTATTGAAGGACCAATCCTTATTCTATTTTTAATCATATACGGTATTTAAAATAAAGAGAACGAGCTCTTCATAGGTTAAACCATAGGCCTTTGCTTCTGCTGGTAAATCAGAGAGATCAGTCATGCCGGGTAAAGTGTTTACCTCAAGTATATAGGGTTCACCACTTTCAGATACTACACCATCAACTCTTGAAAAACCTCTACATTCAAGAGCAAGGTGTGCTTTTAAAGAAAGATTTTGAACTAACTCTGTAAGCTCAGGCGAAAGCTCTGCTGGTAAAATAAACTCTGTTTCTCCCTTTGTATACTTTGCTGTATAATCGTAAAACTCCCTTCTAAGTGGCCTTAACTCAAGAATCGGTAAAGCAAAGGCCTTTTTCCCCGTCCCGAGTATACCTGTTGTTATTATTTTACCTTTTATGTATTTTTCAAGGAAAAAGTCTTTAAACCTATGTTTATTTTCATAATAATTTCTAATGACCTCGTCCTTGTTTTTGCATATTGATACGCCTAAGCTTGAGCCCTCATCTTTTGGTTTTAGCATCATAGGGTATCCAAATTTTTCTTCTGCTTCTTTTAGTTTTTCTTCAAAGTTTTCGTAGTGATAGATTGTGACAAAGGGTGGTGTTGGAATACCTTCAGATATAAAAATCTTTTTTGCAACTATCTTATTCATCCCTATTGCAGAGCCGAGTACTGAGCTTCCCGTATATGGGATAGAGAGAAGTTCAAGAAATCCTTGAACTGTCCCATCTTCACCCGGTTTCCCATGAAGTATATTAAAAACTACATCAAAGGGTCTTGCTTCTAAGATCTCTTTTACAAAATCTTTTTGTATCTCTAAAAGTTTAACGTTTAAATTAAAGTGCTTAAGGGCATTATACACGTTTCTACCAGATCTTAGGGAAACTTCCCTTTCACCCGATGTTCCACCACAAATAACCAAAATTATCTTATCTTTAAATTTTTCAATTATTTCCTTTTTGTCAAAATTCATTATTTAAGTATAAAAAAAGGGGCAATAAAGTTAAAAATAAATAAAAACGAATTATTTACTCAAAACAACAACTTTTTTCTTAATTTCCTCCTTATCTTTTCTAACCAAAAGAATGTAATTGCCCTGTTTTATTTCATATTTATCTAAAGGAATGAAAAATGAATAGACGCCTCTTTCAATTTCTTTATTTTCAATAATTTTGTGTTCCCTACCAGATAGATCAAAAAGAGAAATATTTATCTTCCCCTTTTCTGGATTAAGTAAAATTAAATTAAGCTCATTACTAATTACATTTCTTTTAACTTTTATATCAAAGTTGAAGCCCCTAAATTTTACTTTAATAGGACCAAAGTATCTTTTTTCTCCTGCTAAGGAAGTTGAGATAAGTTCGTAGCTATATTCTCTATTACTTTTAACATCATTATCTACATATTCAAAGTTTCCATCAACAGATTTGCCAGAATATATAACATTTCCGTCTCTTTTAAGGACAACATTTCCATTTTTATAAATTCCTTTAGCTCTCAAAATGATTCTATCAGTTAGTGGTATTCCAACAAAGTAGCTCTCTTCTTCGCCCATCAAAGCTCCAAGGTCACCTGTTATCACTAAAGCAAAGGGAACGCCCTGTGCGCTTGGGACAGGAATATTTCTACCTATAACGGAAATATAGTAAACTCCAGGAGTAGGGGCTGTTCTATAAAAAAGTTCTACTGTGTTTCTATTGTCATGGGAACCCCCTGTAGTGCTTTGGCCACCAGAGAAAACATTTCCCCTATACAAAACTGAGTTAGGATCCCTTACCTTTAAGTCAATATTATTAACTAATGCAGGGTTAGCATTAACAGCAGCAGGTGCATCAAGCCATACAAGAACTATTTTTAGTGGTATAGAGCTTGATAAAACATTTAAAGCATAAACAAGAGAATCTCCAGTTGCATAAATTGCCTTCTCTGCTATCCTTAAATCCTTTGCATCACCTGAAAAATATAAAACATTTCTCAAATTAACTCTACCCCAACCAAAATCTTGATCATATACATTGGTTGCAAGGAAATTAGTTGAAGAGATTGTCATAGCCTTTAAAAGTGTTGCTGAGGGAGTAAAGGAATTAGCAGGATTTTTTGTTCCAGAAGGATACCAGCCCTCTGTAAAGTACTGTCTTATAAGAGCAATAGCACCAGCAACAGATGGAGTTGCCATAGAAGTTCCTACCATCCCTAAAATATCGCAGTAACTATGCGGAGTAGGATCATTCCAAGCAGAGTGCACATAATCTGTTCCTGTGCCAGCTCCGCCTATTCCGCAAACATCCGGTTTAATTCTGTTATCAAATGCCCATCCCCTACTTGAATATCCAGCAATTTGGCTAATGTTATTGTGCCTTAAAGCCCCAACACTTATACAGTTTTTTGCCACTGATGGTGCTGTAACTGTGTTTGCCTGTGGACCCTCATTTCCAGCTGCAAAAACAATTAAAAAATCTCTATTATTCCACATAAATTGGTCTACCTCTCTTGCAGCAGTTGAATAAGAGTTATTAGGGGTGTTACAGTTAGGGTCCCCACATTCACCCCAAGAATTTGAGTGAATTCTTACCCCAAGATTTCTTGCGGATTGAAAAGGTGTGGTAAGATTTGCACCGTAGTTAAAACTTGTACCGTTAAAAACATCTTGAATAACAAGTCTTGCATCCTTTGCAATTCCATTATAATCTTTGTCAGTTGGGTCCTGAGTATTATCACTTTGATCTACTTTACCTGCAATTGTTCCTCCCACATGGGTTCCATGGTCATATGATCCATTAGGTCTTCCATCGCCAGAACCAAAGTTCTGATAGGCTTGAACTTTTCTATGGTTATTTCCTGGTGGATCACCCTGGGGATCCCAGAAAAAGCAATCGTAATAATCAAGTCCTGTATCCATAAAACCTATTAATTGGTTCTCTCCACGAATCCCCTTTCCCCAGATAAAAGTATCATTTGTAACTCCTGTCTGGAGTGCCCATCTTATTACTTCATTAAGTGGTTTATTCTTTGGTCTTTCCTCAATAAATTGAATCTCAGGAATAAATATTACTTTTTGAACCTCAGAGGGAGTAGCACTTACTATGAGTTTCTTTACAAATTCGTAGGATTTGTCAACAACTTTTATATTAATTTCCCTTACTTTCTTTTCCACCTCATCCACATCAGCGTCTTCAAAAATCAAAAGGTTAAACTCTCTCTCAAAATCGCCCTCAGTAAATTTTAAAATTTTGTATCCGGGGTGAAAAGGTCCTACATACCTTACATCTTCATTTTTTCTTAAATTTTCTAAAAGTTTTTCCCTTCTTTTTTTCTCTAACTTTACTATATAGGAAAAATGGGGAATGTAATCGTATATCAAAATGCCCTCACTGTTTAAAAACTCTATGTTTTCCCTTTTAATAGGTCCTTTGAATTGAATAATGAAGTATTCTGTTTCTGTTTCCTTAATCTTTAAATAACTTGGTAGCGGATCCTCTATCAACGGATCAAAACTATATCTTGAAATGTTTATATGATTTAAATTTTCTTCTCCACTTAAAATTCCTAAAATAAAAAAATATAAAAACTTTTTCATATCATATTTATAAAAAAGAAAAAGGGGATTTGAACCCCCCTCTAGATTTTTAATTTATCTTTCTACCCCTCTAGAGGATCAGCATGCAGGCTCAAAAACTTTATAGGTTAATAAACTTTTTCTTTATGGTTTTCCCCTTATTCTTTGCAACAAGGAAGTATACTCCCTTTTCAACTTTTTTACCATGATCAGTTTCGCCTTTCCATTCAAACTCGTAGACACCCTTATCTAATTTACCTGAGAAGATCTTCTTTACCTTTCTTCCAGCAGAGTTATAAATCACTAACTCCACATCAGATTGCTCAGGAACAGCTATCACAAAGGATAACTTATCTTTAAACAGAGTAGGACTAAACTTTAGTATAGAAAATTCACCTATAGCATAATCCCACCTTGCCCTCACAGGTCCAAAGGTTAAAACTTTATCTCCTACACTGAATTTAACAAGATATTCATATTCAACGTAGGGTTTCACATCTTTATCAATAAAGCTACCCCTGTTTTTATTAAACCTATGGATTACAGAATATTCTTTTACAGATTCAGAACCTCCAGTTATTACTCTCTTTAAGAGCTCACCTTCAGTTATATTATCATCGTAGTTCCAGACAAGTTTTATTCCTTCCTTTACGCTTTCAGCTGTTAGGTTACCTTCAAGTTCAGCAAGGACGGTAAAGCCTGCATAATAAGTACCGTTATAGGCATTTAAGGTGTAAGATTGATTCACTACGTTTTTGTTTATTATGACAAGTGCGTAGGTATCACTGGCAGGGGGGTTATAGTTGAGAACTTCAGCCGCTCCAGGGCCTCCTGCGTCAACGCTTGCAAGTGCCTCAGTCCTTCTTAGATAGTAATCAACTGCGTATGGACCAACTGAACCATAAATGGCAACAGCTACGTCAAGTCCTGTTCCAGGAGTAACGGTGATCTGGTGGTTAACACCTGAAGCAAGCACTATATCATAAATGTGGAAGAGTTCTCTTGCATTCTTATCTATCTTTGAATTGGCAAAGATTTCAGTTCGAGGATTGGGAGTTGAGGTGGTAAAAGTTAAAAGTGCCCTTGATCCTTGGAAGTCAACAATTGCTGAATCAGGGGTATCACCAAAGTTATATATACCTGCATAATAGAAGGTTGAAACCCTTCTTCCATTTATTATTATAAAATCAGTTCTTGATCCATCAACCTCAGAAGCTTCTAAAACGTTTATGTAACCGTCGTAATAAGTAGTTGGACTATCAGCATAAAGTCTTAAATCTACATCTATTGAATCTCCTGCAACGCTGAATCTACTTGCTATGGTTGCTATTCCTTGCCATCTCTTAGGATTTGGAGGGTTCTGTTGCCAGCCACCTGTAACACCTATAGTTTTGAATCTAAAGACGGTCGCATTGTAATAATATTCTGAAAAGTCAGTAACTGACCATGGAACATGTTCAGCTAAGACTGGCTTCTTTGGAGAAATCCTCGGTGCCTTAAAGGAAAACTGCATTCCCCAAAATCTATACCAGACGTTAAATACGTTACCCATTAACTCATACCCATCTTCATCATCCATATCAATGTATAATGTGAGTGTATGTCTACCTCCAGGTACTGGAAACACATTCCTCTTATATTTTACATAGGAAAAAGGAGGTAGTCTTGAAGCGAATTCAAACCTATATCCGTAGAGATTATTACAAAGTAGATAAATATCCATTGAACCCCTTAAGTACTTATTAGGAGGTGGAGGAATATCAACAGAAGATCTATTTAGAAAGCTAAAGGAAATAGAGGTTTGAACATTTGGGTTTATTGCATCGTCTGTGCCTCTAAGTGAGTCAATTACAGTGTCTCTACCCGCTGCCACATGGTTTGGAGTAATGGGCCATGTCCAACCAGGAGGAGCATAATAGGTTACTGTAGGATGCCAATGCCTAATTACACCATACATAAGATAGGGAGTGCCTACTCCAAAATCAATTAAACTAGTGTTACAGTTAACATTACCAATAACTGTTGTGTTATACCTATAAAGAACTGTCCCAAGCAAGGGAGAACCAAAGAAAACTGGCCATATAGCATCAGCTGCACTTCCAGCTGTAAAAATTCCAGCCCAAACCCACCCTGGAACTCTTCTTGCAAATCCATAAGATTTAAAGCCCTCTGCTTGGTTCGCGGGAGAAGTCCACTCTACTATATTCGCACCAGGTAAATTAGGATTAGTGAGACAACGGTGATTTAGATCAAGACGGACATAATCATCACGATCAGGAGAAGTATCTGTGTTATAATAATAAGCATAAAGGGTGTCAAAGACAAAAGTGTCCTCTGGTGTTAATCCAAAATAAAAGTCTGAAAAATGATACTTATTTCTTGATGTTCCATATTGATCGGTATAATAACCACCTCCTGTTCCAAAGGGAATATCCCAGTCTGTAGTTTGAGTTTCATAAACATTAAAGGGAGAAGATACAGTAATATTAAAGTTGTTCGTATAAGTAAAGGGACCACCTGAAGAAGTATAATACTGTCCAACAAGTTTAACAATAAATGAAAAATCTCTTGTCCCTCTAAGAGAATCTTCATCCCAGATCTGGATTACCCAAGGATCAGTGTAGTTATTCCTTGCAGGATTTCCATAAGGAACATAACCAAAAGTAGAAATATTTTTAAGTATCTGAACCCTTGAGCTTGTAAATGCGTCTGCTGCCTTTAAAGTGCAAACAACGTTATAGGCAGAAAGACCAAGATTTTTAAGCGCAATAATAAGTCCAATTCTCTCACCTGGATCTGCCCATCCATCACCATTTCCATAATAGGAATCATCAAGCATTTGAGAACCTTCATAAGTTACAAAAGGAGCATTTAAGGGATCAAAATTAAATCTTGGTCTTATCAAAAAGTCATACCAATAACTATCCCTCCAAGAAGCTGGATTACTTCTTGTATTAGTAGCTTTATTTGATGTAGAAGCACCATCACTATCCTGATAGGGAACACCATTATTAGTTGTTCCATCTTTTCTCACTCCAACCCATATATAACCTGCCTGAATTCCTGGAATATCTGCTATATCAAAATTATACCATTGTTCAGCTGTCCCTACACTTATTATTCTTGTTGCAATTGGAGGATGACCTGGTGCATCATTTTCACTATTATGAGGCCAAACGAATAAGGTGCAGTTGACTGCTACATTAGATCCATTATAAGTATATATAGAACAGGAAATCATTGTTCCTGACCTTGGAAGCTCAAACTTTGATGCAAAATACCTATAATTGGAATAAGCTGGATCATTACCCGGATAATAGGAAGCAGTCCCATTATCATTTCTTACACTTCTTGTAGCTGCTGGCTCATCCCTCTTTGCTGTAGTTAAACTGAAAAAGTCATAGGTTCTATAACCACCATCAGCCATTATTCTACATGTAAAGTAATAAGTTGTATTTTCTACAAGAGCTGCTCCTGTAGATATCCTGAAATTTGTAAAATCGGCAGTTTGACCCCTTTCAAGAGTTCCATAGTTGTTGGAAAAGGCAACTAAAGTTATTTCAGTAGCATCAGCTGAACCATCCCTTGTTTTAAACCTTATTCTCAATGTCACATTTGTTGCTCTTGCTCCCGTATTTCTAACTCTTATACCCAAAATAACTGTCTCATTAGGCTCTATCTCTCTATCATTATCAGGAGTTGTGTTTACTACCCATACAGAATCAATAAAGATATTTGGAGTTGAAGGAACAGGTAAGTTGGAAATATACTTTTCAGCATCAACTCTTCCCCATCCAAAGGTATCTCTTAAAGCTTCATTAGACCTTGGCCCCCAACTTGAACTCCAATAGGAGTTATTAGACATAAATCTATAGATAGCTCTTATCTCAGAGGTATCAACACCTGTCATTCCCCTTATTAATCCAAAGTTATTTGCCTGGAGTAAAAGAGCTATAACACCAGCCACATGTGGACATGCTGCTGATGTACCACTGAATCCCTGATATTCACCGCCTGGTGCTGCTGCTACTGTTGGCTCAGAGGGTGCAATAAAATCGGGCTTGTGCCTATTCCAATCTGGTCTTGGCCACCATCCAGTCCTATTCCAGGGTGGTGAATTAGGCTCAGGTCCTCTTGAAGAATAAGAGATTACATCATCATACGGCCAATAAGTTCCCCCTACCCCAAAAACAAGAGGAAAATCACCCGGAGCTCTAGTAGATGAAGCAGTTGGACCTTCATTACCAACTGAGAAAACAGGTATTATACCAACTAAAAGCCAAGCCCTTATTTCATCCCATAATGTCGTATCATTAGCAGTTGTTGAACCCCAAGAATTTGTTACAAGGTGTGGTCTTAATGAATCAGGAAGACTTACAAACCACTGCATAGCCGATGATAATTGAGCAGCAGTACCACCAAGGCCACGAGCAGCAATCCATTTTGCACCTGGTGCAACTCCTATACCATGAGAACCTAAAGCAAGAGAAAGCGCTCCTGTTCCATGACCATCCGGATCATTAGGAGTTGTAGTGCCACCAACTGGATCATTCCAAGCTGATATACCTCTATAAGACTTTTTCAAAACAGGATGATTTGGGTCAACTCCTGTATCAAGAATTCCTATAACAACACCTTTTCCAGTGTAACCCCTTCTCCATGCTTCATCAGCTCTTACATTATCTATACTTCCTGAAACATACTCCTCTCCTGGGAAAAAATCAGAAAGGGGTTCTGTATCTACTGGTATAGGCTTAAACCTCTCAAAATTCAAATAAACATACCTTATTTGTGGAAAATTCCTTAAAACCTCATAAATTCCATACTTTGGGAGTTTAACAGCAATCTTATTAGCAATCCAAAGCTGAATTAATGAATCTGTATATCCCTTTGATATGAGAAATTCTACTATAGGTCTTTGTGTCTCAGAGGCAATATTTTTCATATAGTCAACTTTTGCATCAGGATCAGGAATAGTTGAAATAAAGTCATAATCGTAGGGACCAAGATAGAAGATACAGTTTATCTTCTCATCATCCTTCATTTTAGACATCTTCTCAAGCAATAGAGGCTCTATCTTTTTGTCAAGTTCGTTTGAAATTAATAAAATAGGGAAAATAAGAAAAATTATCTTCCTCATTCTTTAACTTCCTCCCTTTTAAAGTAGCCTGTTTGCATAATTTCTGCATGCTCTATCTTATCAACTACATCCATTTGATTTAATTCCTTAGCAACTTCCTTATGAATCTCGTAAAATCTTTTATGTAAGTTCCTTTTGAGAAGTTCAACTCTTTTTTCTTTCAAGGGGTTAAAACTATTTGGAGTGTTAGCCACATAGTTTTTAAGCTCTCTTTTTATCTCACTTTTTGCAGCTCTAAATCTTTCCGCAACAGTAATTGAATATCTTGAATCAGTATAAATAGGCACATCTTTTCTTTCAGCAAAACTTTCATAGTATTTCTCTTTTGAAATAGTAAAAAATCTTGGTTCAAGTTCCTTTGATATTAAATTCAAATATCTGTATTTAAAGTTATTTCTGAAATTTAAAAGGTAGCTGTAGTGATATCTTATTTTAGCATATTGAAAGAAACTTATTCTTCCCTTAAAGAGACCCTTTATCTCAAGTCTTCGCAGAGACTCAAGATCAATACCACTTTCTCCCCCTATCGGAGGAGAAAGTATCATAAAGATTAATAGAACAAACTCACTCATCTACCTCTACTCAGAATTTTTTAGGGATTGAACCCAATCCGTTTATAATAGCTTATTTTTAATCAAATTTCAAATTTTTATTCCAAATCTATGAACTTGTATGTTTTTTTATCTATAATAAGGAAGTAGGTTCCCCTATTTCTTTGATTAAGATTAACAAAAATATTCTTGGCAGGTAAAACTCTTATTTCCTTTATCTTTCGGCCGGAAGAATCTAATATAAAAACTATTTTTTCTTTTTCTGCTTCAGATATAAAAAGATAGGGTAAGGGACCTACGAACTTTACACCTTCCCTTTTTTCTCCTTCATAAATTTTTTCTCTTTCTGATAAAGCACCATATGTTTTTGCTATAACCATTATAAGTGGATCTGCTTTGTGCCCAGATATTATATCTATAAGAGGATAGATTGTATCTTCTGAAGCTTTATATATAAAACTCATATTTGATGAGGGAACTATATCCTCAATAAGGAAATAGGGATATCCATATATGTTTCTATAATTTTTTAGACCGATAAAGAAAGTATCATGTAATCTAAATTTTACACTTTGAGGGAAAGTAAATAAATTCCAAGAAAATCTCCTTTGTGGGTTATTTTCAGGATAATCCTTAAATTTTAAAAGGGGAGTAGTATCAGGAAAGTTATTTAAAAGATAGACGTAAATAGTATCGATTGGATTTGCATCGTCAGAATAGGTCATATACATAACTGACCCCATTTCTATAGAATCATAGTTACAAACAAATCCTGTCATTAAAATATCCCCAATTTTTACAGCAGGATCACCATAGAAATCAAAGTAAAGAGTTGGATTTTGAGTTTCTTGAAAGTTATAAAACTTTTTACCCTGAACAATCTCAAAAACCTTTGAAAAAGATTTATTTCCTCTTGCATCAGAAGCTTCAAAAAAGTAATAAACTCTTTCACCTGTTCCAACAAGGGGTAAAGTAAAGTAATATTTATTTAATCTAAAACTATCGTAAGGAATAGAGGATGTATCACTTGGGTTATTTTCAGTGTAATATTTTAGATAAGCACTCTGAATACCATCTTTATCATATATTTCTGCAATTAAACTTATGGGTCTGTTAAAACTAAAAGTATCCGGTTTCTTTCTATGAATTATTAAAGGTTTACCTAAATCCTGCGTATCACATGTAAGTATTAAATTATCTATAAAGATTCCTTCAAAATTTGCGCCAGGATCTGACTTAAATCTAAATCTAATATAAACAGAATCATAGAGGGTATAACCAGAAAGATCAACTTCCACTTTTTCCCAATAGGGATGAAAACCTGTAAAATCTTTTAATGTGTAATAGTGGATTTTATCTTTTGAAATATCAAGAAAACAGTAATCAAAGCCTGATTCTATGTTATAGTAAACATAAAAAGACAATATAGCTGTTTTAAATTGCTTCAAAGAAATTGGATGAATATTTTGAGTTCTAATATCAGCCATATTTGGATAGTTCATATTTGCCATTTCACAAAAAGAACGCAAACCCCTATAGGATCTTTCTGAAGTTACCTCAAAACCCCTTTCCCACTTCGAAAAAGTCCTATTTTGATCTTCAAAATCATCATAAAACAGAACAAAAAGAGTTTTAAAAGTATCTCTAAAGAAATTGTTTAAATTATTTAAATCTGAATAATTTATGTTTAATTCAAAGACATACTTTTTTGGAACAACATAGGTAAAGGAATCAAATACAATTAAGGTCGAATCAAAAGATAAAAGAGGTTGAATCTGTTTTGTATCAGAAAAGAATACACTTTGATTTTGAAAATCTTTTATAGTCAAAGTAATACTTGCTAAAGAAGAACTTATAGTACCCAAATTTTTAATCTTCACCTCATATTTAAAATACTGATTAACACTTTTTATAGGTAAGATTGAATCAAAAATAATCTCATGACCTTCAATAGATGAAATTGCAAGATCTGGAAACTGTGGCCTTTGGTATTTTAAAAGTCCTTCTAAAACTTTCCTTACTATAGAATCTCTTTTTACCTCAGGAACAATATTTTCAAAAGAAACAGAAAGATGAACGAGTCTACCTGTATCTTGACCTAATGGAAACTTTCTAAAAAGCATTATACAGCTATCACTTATCATATAGGGATGGTAATTAACCCTCATTAAAGGTTGAGAAGTTGAAAGAACCATTATATTTTGCCAATAATTTAAACCAGGATTGTTAGAGAAATTATCAAACTGAAAGGTGAAAGAACTAAAATAGGGAGCACCAGAAACACCAAAAGCTAACCTGTTAGCTAAAGCAGCATTTTCATAATTTGAAATACCAAGGAAACCAGGTATAGCGTAAAAGTAAAACATCCAATCTATAAATTCGGGACTTATAAGAAAAAGTTTACCACCAGAGCGAAGGTATTGACACATAACAGCAGAATCTATATCCTTTGGTCGAAAATCAAACTCTACACAGGGAATGTTCCAAATAACAACCTTATAGTTTAAAAGTGTATCAAGAGGGGGACATGTCAAAGTGTCAGGATGATTCCAAACTTTATAAATATAACCAAGCCTTGAAAGAGAGGCCCTTATTATAGCATCATAGGGTGTTCCATCTTGAAGAGTTTTATTTCCATCATGATCAACAAGTAAAATCTCTCCAGACCATAAAGAGATAATAGAAAATAAGAAAATTAAAGTTTTAAAAACCTTCATAGTCTTTCTCCTAATTTAAATTTACTATTTTTATAGTTCTATCTTTTTCTTTTATAAAGTAAAGGCCCTTAATTAGATTTTCTGGTTTTTTCATTCTTCTTCCACTTAAGGTAAAAAGTTCTGCTCTTAAATTGTTTTGATTTTTTAATATAATTGAAATTTTCTCTTTTTCTTTAAACCTTACAAGGGGTTCTTTTTCTTCTACGGAGACATTAAAGTATCTGAAAAGGCCATGGATAACTTGGTAAAGTTTTGTTAGTGTTGCTGCACCCTCATATGGTACTGATTCAAGAGGAAAGGCAAAGAAAACAGTGTTAAGGGTTCTTACAGCTGCACCCTTTAATGCACCGGTTGGTCCGTACCTTATACATATTGTTCCACCTAATGTATCATTAAGAATTTCATCAGGGGAGATTGTATTTCGAGCACTTGCCGAACTTGAGAGGAAGAAAAACCAACCATGGGCCAAGGGATCACCTGTAACACCCCTTGCCTTATCCTGACCACCACCAAAGGGAACATTAAACCTATCAATGCCTAAATAATTTCTAAAGAAAAACGTATCAAGAGGAGAATCTAAATTTTCAGCCGCAAATTGAGATGTTAAAGCAAGTTTTCCCCCTAAAGTTAAATAGTTCATAAATGAATTAATTTCACTCTCTTGCAAACAGCTAGTCATGTTACCAGTTGCCCATATAACAAGTTGGGGCATACTAGGAGTAAATGTGGGAACACCCCTGAGATGATGTTTCCAAATGTCATACTTTACATTTAGGTAATCAAGGGCAATTTCATAGTAATAGTAAAAATTATTTAGAGAATCTGTGTAATAAACGAGAACATCAGGAACACCTATGAAAAATTTTAGCTTCGAATCACGGTAAAGCGAAGTGGGATAGCCATCTATTTTAAACCTTAAAGTATCTTTATCATTTACGTTGTTCAAAAGAATTTTAAAAGTATCTGATTTTACAAGTATAGTATTTCCAACGTTTAGAGTGTTTCTATAAAAAACGGTACTATCAATAACTGTAAAGTTGGTTGAACCCTTTAGGGTTATTTTAAAAGAGTCTGCCTTTTGGGGCCCCACGTTTTTAACAAAAGGAAAAATACCCACTATTTCTCCACCTTCAAAGAAGTTATCTCCGTCACCCTGTACCTCAATCATTTTAAAATCAATAACCTTTAAACCTGAATAAAAGGGATAAATTAAAGACATATGAGCATTAACCCTACCAGAACCAAGTAAACCAGCATAACCAGGATTTAAACTGTCAATTTTATCTGCTCCTCCTTCAAGATACCTCTCCACTTCTATAGGTGAAATAGAAGGGAAATAGGATTTTATGAGGGCACAAACACCTGCTGCATTCGGTGAAGCCATACTTGTGCCATCCCAAGAGTCATAATCATTATTTAAAACTGTACTCCATATTGAAACACCAGGTGCAGTAACATCCACAGAATCACCATAATTTGAAAAAGTGGCCCTTACATCGTTTGGCATTGAAGCTGCAACTGCTATAACACCCTTTAAAGTAGCAGGATACATTGGAAAACTATTTAAGTTAACATTTTCATTACCGGCTGCAGCAAGAACCACAGCTCCCCTTGACCTTGCATAATCAATTGCTGCTTGCATCATCCTTATTCTTCCTGATTCCCAGAAATAACCACCCCAAGAGTTATTTAAAACAGAAAAACCCATATTGGCTCCGTAATAGTGGGCTTCAACAGTAGCATAAAAATTAATGTATGAAGTATCTTGCCAAACAAGCTGACAGTTTAAACCAGCAGCCCTTATGTTAAAACCTATTCCAGATATACCTATTCCATTGTTTGTAACAGCAGCCATAGTACCTGTAACATGGGTTCCATGATCTGAACCAAAAGAGGGCTCAGGTGAAGGATTCCATATACCATAAGAAAAATTAAAACCAATTATATCATCAACATAACCGTTACCATCATCATCAATACCATTTAAATCAAAGGGATAATCAAAAAGACCATTAGAATTTATATCTTCACCAGGATTAACCCACAGATTACCTCTTAAATCTACATGCTCCCACCATAAACCTGTATCAATAGCTCCAACAACAACACTTGGACTACCTTGAGTAATATCCCATGCCTGTGGAACCTTCATCTTGGTTAAATTCCACATCTGTGGAAAATAGGGGTCATTTGGTATAAACATTAGGGGATAGGCCTCATTGTTAAAAACATACCTTACGTAAGGCAAAAGGGAAAGCTGCTCCTTTAACATTTCTGCTTTATTTTCATCTTTAACTCTCAAAAGAAATATTAGATCAAGATCAAACTTTTTAGCCTCATCAGAAATCTTTCCTTTTGTAAGTCTATCAATTTCATAGACATCATATTTTTCAAATAGAAAATCAAGCTCAGGTATAGATAAGGTATTTTTCCCTTTTTCAAAATGAATTAATTCCCTTAAATCATCTTTAAGCCAAAGAATTATCTCATTTTTTATAACCTTACCTTGACTTAAAGCTAAGATTATGATTAATTGTAACATAATCTAGAACCTATTAATATTTGAGGACTTGAACCTTTTTATAATCTTAAAACAAAAAAAAATCTTGGTCAATTAGAACAAGGCAATTAATTTTTTTTAAAATTTATTTTGCCAGGTTCAAACCCATAAAAAATTATAAAATAAAATGCCTTTTATAATTTACCTGTTTGGATTTTTAAATATTGAGCATGTTGAACTAAAGAACAAGTTAAACCTTTACATGATAGAAAATAAGTTATCCCCTATAGTCACAATTGTTCTTTCTTTCAAAGCTGGAGGTGAATACCAAACTCCTGAAGATGCTGGGCTTTTTCATCTTGTAGAACACATGTTTTTTAAAGGGAATAAAAAATATAAAACTCAAGAAGAATTCATGAAAAAAGTAAGAGAACTCGGAATTTCCTATAATGGTGCAACTTCTCATAATTACGTTGTTTACTTTTATACCTTACCTAAAGAAAAACTAAAAGAGGGACTTGAATTTGCATACCATGCAATAACAGGAATCCTCTTTGAGGAGAAAGAACTAGAAAAGGAAAAAACAGTAGTTCTTGACGAGTATAACAGAGACTACTCAGATCCCTTAATGAATTTTTATACAGATCTTTCAAGATTATTTTTTGAAGAAGAGTTTTATAGGGATGACCTCTTAGGACCTAGACACAACATTTTAAAAGCTAAAAGAGAAACTATGATTAGGCAATATGAAAAATTCTATGGACCTGAAAATTGTAACTTGATCATATCTGGAGATATTGACTTTAAAGAAACTGAAAAACTTGCGAGAAAAATATTTGAAAAGTGGAAAAAGAGAACTACTTATCAAAAGCCATCAAAATTACCTGAACTTAAATCAAAAAAAATTTTAAGAATAAAATCAAAAGATGTAAAAAGTGCAAAGATAACACTTCTTTTTAGGGGACCCTCAACCCTTTATGAAAGAAAAGATACTTACATTGCTGATCTTGTAGGAAAAATGTTTTCACTTTCCTATTCTCCATTTCAGCTGGAATTTGTAAATTCAGGAATAGCAGGAGGTGCAACTTTTGCGTACTATACAAAAAAGGCTTCAGGAGAAATCTTTATTAACCTTGATTTAGAAAAATCTAAAATTGAGGAAGCTTTAAAAAAACTAAACTATTTTTTGGAATCTATAGATGATGAAAAATGGTTTCCTAATGAAATAATTGAGGACGCAAAAATTTCTATTGAAAATGATTTTTACATGCAGACTGAAAATTCTCAGAGGTTTGCCCTTGAGTTTTCCTTTTGGATAACTGCGGCTGACTTTGAATACTTTAAAAACTACGTCGATGAAATAAAAAAATTAACTAAAGAAGATATAAAAGAATTTTTAAGAAATTATATAAAAAACAAAAACTATGTAATGGGAATACTTGAACCAGAGGAGGAATAAAATGAAAAAAATAGTTCTTATTACGATACTTTTATCTACAAGAGTTTTTTCTGAAATTTTGCTTCTTGAAAACAATATACCTTTAATCTATAAAAAAATTGAGGGAATAGAAGTTATAAGTTGTGGTGTGCTCTTTAGAGGAGGTGTGGCAAAGTATACTGAGGGAATGGACGGAATTGAAAATTTCTCTCTTAATGCTTTACTTGAGGGAACTAAATCTAATCCATATCCACAGCTTCACAAAGTTATGACAAAATACGGAATACAAAGTAAAGTAATAACTGAGCATGATTTTTCCGTATTAATTTTAAAGTCCCCATCTAAAAACTATAAGAAAGTTATAGAAATTTTATTTGAAATTTTTTCTGAACCAGAGCTTAAGCCAGATAGAGTAAACTCAGTAAAAACTAACATACTTTTGAAATTAAAAAGAAAAGAAGAAGATCCTGATCAGAAACTCTTTAGACTCCTAAATAACGTCTTTTATAAAAACCATCCCTATATAATAGAACACGATGGGAAAGTAGAAACAGTAAGCAAATTTAAAATAGAAGACATAAAAGAATTTCTTAAAAAGAATTTCAAGTCGGGAAATATTATTTTAGGTTTCATAGGTCCAATTGAAAAAGATGAGGTTTATAAACTGCTTAATGAAAAATTTGGTAAAATTGAAAAATCTGAGGATTTAAAGATTGAAATAAAAGAATTTTTACCAAAAGATACTTTCTTTCACATTGTAGAAAAAGATTTTAAGACAACCTATATAGCAAGTAAGTTTCCTCTTCCTGAGGTCACACACAGCGACTATCCTATTTTACTTGCTCTCTCAGAAATCCTTTCTACTAGATTAGAAGAGAAAATCAGAACAAAAGAGGGATTATCTTACTCTGTTTTTGCCGGACTTTCCTTAAAGAAGAAAAACTATGGATACTTCTATGTTTCATCATCCTTACCAGACTCTGCATTTAAATTCATCTTAAAAGAAATTGAAAACCTGAAAAAAATAAGTGTAAAAAGAGAGGAAATTATAGAAACTTTTAATATCTATAAAACTTTGAAATACTTACAGAATTCATCCACAGATCTAGCCCTTTTAAATATGCTAAAGTCTTACATACTTACGGAGAAAGAGAACTTTTTGGATGATATTTTGCACGAATTGACCAGGGTAAAACCAGAGGAAATTAAAAGATGCGCAAATACTTACCTTAAAAACTTTACTATAATAAGACTGGGACCTTAGGCTATTTGGCTTCCCTGCGGAATAGCTCTTTATTCCTCCTTTGGACTTGGCTTAAGTAATCACAGCACCAACCCATGAGAACCTGCGGAGTAAACTCTTTATCTCTCCCTTTAACCCTCTTTTTCTACTATTTCTATTAAGACTCTTCCTGTATCTCGAGGGTCAAGGAAAAAGACTTTTTTGCTTTTGATTCCCCTTCTTATATCACCTACTATATTAAAGCCCTTTTCTTTAAAATAATTCATTTTTTCCTCTGCATCTTCAACTTCAAGTGCTATGTGATGTATCCCATCCCCCCTTTTTTCAAGAAATTTTGAAACAGTCTCTTCTCCCTCCAAGGGGGAAATAACTTCAAACATTAAATTATCTAAATGAAAAATTGCTATCTTTAATTTTCTTTCTTCAAAATGATGAATCTCAGGTTCAACTTCAAATATCTTTTTAAAAACTTTAATAGCACTATCAAAATCCTTTACAGCTACAGATATGTGGTTAACCCTCATTTTTAAAATTCAAGTTCGAAATCTTTATCAATTTTTCCTGTAAAGTACCATCTTCCCTTTCCTTTAAATAAATCAGGAACATCATAAGAAGACTCAAAATACATAGAGGCACCCCTTTTATCCAGAAACTTTACTCCCCCTTTAAACCTATACCCAAGTGAACTACTTGAAAATGCAGAACTTCTATAGTGATTATAGCAGAGTCCAGAACCGATATAGGGGGTAAAATATTTCTTAGGATACACAAGATTTAATGTTAAGGGAAAGGCAAAGTCACTTTGATTTTCCTTTATTACATACTCACCGTTTCCCTCAATGGTTAAAAAGCGATAAGGAGTATAGGAGGTTGTTATACCTATAACAGGATAGGCCTTACCATTTTCATAAAGTAGTGATGTATTAACTCCAAACTTAAATTTTGATTTTGAAAAAAGTAATCCATAAATTAAAAGAAAACAAAAAAATTTTTTCATAAGACTGGATTATAATATAATATAACTTCTTGGTTCAAATCCCTTTTCTATTTTTTATTATGAGAACTGTAGAACTTACCTTTAATGTCGAGAAGATAAGAGAGGATTTCCCCTGTTTAAAAAGAAAAATAAGGGGTAAAAATCTTATATATTTTGACAATGCTGCCACTACCCAAAAGCCAAAAAGGGTAATAGATGCAATTGTTGAGTTTTATAGTAGTTACAATGCAAATGTTCATAGGGGAGTCCATACTTTAAGTTATGAGGCATCAACAAAATACGAAGAAGCTCATAAAAAGGCTGCCTCTTTTATTGGTGCAAGTTCTATGGAGGAGATAATATTTACAAGAAACGCAACTGAAGCATTAAACCTTGTCGCTTACTCCTATGGACTTAGAGAACTTAAAGAGGGGGACGAAGTTATAACGACCATTATGGAACATCACTCAAACATAGTTCCCTGGCAAATGTTAAGAAGATTCAATAAAGTAAAGCTTCACTATGTAAACGTTTTAGATGATGGCACCTTAGATTTGGATCATCTTAGAAAACTTGTAAACAAAAAAACAAAAATAGTTACTTTTACGCTTGCATCAAATTTTCTTGGAACCTGTAATCCTGCCTCAGAGATTGTGAAGATTGCGAGGGAAAGAAGTGATGCAATAATAGTTTGCGATGGAGCTCAGGCAGTTCCGCATATGAAAGTTAATGTAAAGGAAATAGATTGTGATTTTTTAGCAGTAAGTGGACACAAGATGTTAGGACCAACAGGAATAGGATTTTTGTATGGAAAGAAAAAGTTACTATCTAAAATGGAACCTTTTCTCTATGGGGGTGATATGATATTTGAGGTAACTACTGAGGGAGCAACGTGGAACAATCTTCCATGGAAGTATGAGGCAGGAACTCCAAATATTGCAGGTGGGATAGGCCTTTTGGCTGCTATTTCATATCTTGAGGAAATAGGTATGGAAAATATTGAAAGTCATGAAAGAAATCTAAAGGAGTATGCTTTGAAAAAAATGAGGGAGACTGAGGACATTGAAATTTATGGACACAAAACAGAGGACGCTTTAGGTATTATCTCCTTTAACTTAAAGGGGATTCATCCTCATGATGTTGCTGGAATTTGTGATGAAGAGGGAATTGCTATAAGAAGTGGACATCATTGCACACAACCTTTAATGAGATTTTTTAAAATTGAAAATTCAGCAAGAGTAAGTTTTTACCTTTACAATACAAAGGAGGAAATTGATAAATTTATTGATGTTCTTAGGGAAATCAAAAAATACTTTAAAAAATGAAATGTCCTGTATGTAAGATAGAGCTCACTAAAAAAAAATTTAAAAATTTAAATGGAAACTATAAAAGAGTTTATCAATGTTTTCAATGTGGGGGGCTTCTATTTGAAAACTTATTAGGTTTAGAGACTGATAAAGAAGATTGTGAGAACCTAGAAGAGGTGTATAGGCCGCTTTTAAACGCAACATTTCCGATACAGTTAAGAAGAATTTATAAATGTCCCCGGTGTAATAAAAGGTTTAGTAAGTATCTAAATTCAAAGTATAGGGATTTATTTATACTTTTGTGTAAAAATTGTAACACTATGTTTTTTAACCGTGGAAAGTTTTATAAACCTATAAGTAAAAATGAAAGAAGAGCAAAACTTAAAGATAAGGATTTTTCTAAGGATTTAATCAAAAAAATATCTGAGCGGGGAGGCGCAAACTCACTTTCAGTTGCAATGGAAGTGCTAATTTCTAACAATAATAAAACAAAAAACAAAGAGGAACTGTATGATTTATTTCTAAACGATTTTTTTCTCTTATGAATCCTTTTCTGAAACTTCCTGAAAACTATCTTGTAAGTATTTTTCTTACAATTTTACCTTTTTTAAGGGTTAACTCAGGGTATGACGGAAAAGTTGTTTAAAGAACTAAAGACAAAGTTTCCTGATGAATTCTTTATTGAGGAGGATGTGCGTTTAGCGTATTCTTTCGATAGTTCCTTTTTTTACTCTATTCCTAAGGCAGTACTTATTCCAAAAGAAAAAAATAAACTTATAGATGTTGTTAGTTTTCTTCTTGAGCAAAAGATTCCGATTACTCCTCGTGGAAGAGCTACAGGAAGAAGTGGTGGCTCTGTTCCTCATCCTGAAAGTGTCGTAGTAAGTATTGAAAGAATTAGAGAAAAAATAGAGTTCTATGAGGAGGATGAAATGCTCTTTTGTGATCCAGGCTATACAATAGATGAAATTAACAATTTTCTAGGGAAATATGGGTATTTTTATCCGCCTGATCCTGCTTCAAGTGATGTAGCGTCGATAGCAGGAACGGTTGCTACAAATGCAGGTGGTCCAAGAGCTTTAAAGTATGGGGTAACCATAAACTATGTAAAGGGTCTTACAGTTTTACTTCCAGATACAACTCTCTTAAAAACAAATGGATTTTTAAGGAAAAATAAGCTCTTTTATTCAATAAATGAAATATTTGTTGGCTCAGAGGGAACTTTGGGACTTTTGATCGATTTCTACTTAAAGGTAAGAAAGCTGCCTCCTTACAGAAAAAATATACTGATTGAGTCAGAGAAAAAAGAGAGGGTTTTAAAGGTGTCTAGGGAGATAATAAAACGAGAAGATGTGAGTCTCTGTGAGATACTTGAATTTTATGATAAGATGCTCCTTTGGGTTGAGGTTGAGGGTGAAAAATCGGAAGTTCAGAGAGTGATAGAGGATATCAAAGGTAAATTAGATATAGAGGTTATAGTTCCTGAAAGTGAGGAAAAAGAGAGAGAAATTATTTCTTTAAGAAGAAGATATTCAAGTATAATGTGGACTTTAAAAGGAAAGAAAAAATCTATAGATGTAACTGTTCCCATTTCAAAGTTAGATGCTCTTTTTTCTTTTTATAGAGAAATAGAAAAGAAGGATGGGCTAAAGATAATTCCCTATGGGCATTATGGTGATGGTAATATTCATACAAGTATTATATTTAGTAAGGGGGAAGAGGGGTTGGCAGAAAAGGTAAAAGAGGAAATTTGTGATTTTGTGCTTTCAGTTGGTGGGACTGTAACTGGAGAGCATGGTTTTGGTATAAAGTATATAGATTATGCAAAGAGATTTAAAGAGTATAGTGTAATGGAGAAGATCAAAAGGTCTTTAGATCCCTATAATCTATTTAATCCTTTAAAGATTGAAGGTAATTTTAAGCCAAGTAAATATGACCCAGGAGAAAAGGATAGGCTTTGTGTTCTTTGTGGTGTTTGTAATCTGTATTCGGAAAATTACAAAAAATTTTTAAGAGAGGATAAGTCTACAAGAGGTGAAATTTTTATCGGTAAAATAAAGGGTAATTTAAAGCTAAGTGAGGAAAATTTGAATTCTCTTAAGGAGTGTCCGGTTGGTTTTGCAATTTAACTCTTTTTAGCCTATCCTTTTAGCGGTCTGGAGTAATTTTCAATTTTCTTTCTTTAAAAAACTTAAATTTATTTTATCAATTTTACTTTCAAGGTCTTTTTAACTTCGCCTGCCTCAAACCTTATAAAGTAAATACCTGAAAAGTCCAGATCATCGTTAGAAAACAAAAAGCTATAATAACCCTTTTGCTGAATACCACTATAAATCGGCCTTATAAGCCTACCTCCTAAATCATAAACCCCTAACTTCACATTTACATCAAAGGGTAAAAAATACTTAATCCAAAAGTTGCCAAGTGAAGAAAAGTAATAAATGTGAAACTTTTCTACCTCAGCTATATTATTAGGTCCATTAGACCCTTTATCATCAGATTCTATCAGTGGAGAAGCGTACTTAATCGTAACATAATCATAATCTGTAAATACCTAAAAGCCTCTTCCTGATCATTACTTTCTTCATTTTTCTCCTCATATTAAACTTTTACTATATCTAATTTTACCTTACTTTACAAAACTTCCTCAACTTATCTCATAATATTAAAAAACTCACTTGCCACTATTACACTAAATCCCATCTTATAAACAATACCTACTTTCACCCTTAATAACCCTATCCTAAAACCTAACACCAACATCATACTTTAAAAAACCTTTCCGATCACTTTCATTTTTAACTTAACCACTTTAAATATCCTTTCACTCCAAGCAAAACATTAAAAATCATATTTTTGCCTAAAAATAAAACATGAGTTAAAATAGAAGTTTTGTTTCAAGAAAAATGTTGTAAAAAAAATGTGAGAAAGAACCTCTCCTGAATTCTCCCTTAAGAATAAAAAGCGTGTTTGCCCTTATACTCTTTTCAACCCTCAAACTATTTATATACCTCCATTTGTCCTTTTCAAAATTTGAGGAAAAACTCCTATCATAAGATCTTTTCAAAATAAGAGAAAAATCATTATAAATTTTTGTATTAAAGAGAAAATCAGAAGAAAAATTAAGGGAAAATTCCATATAAGGCAAAGCTACCTTCTCGACAATGGGCCTTAAATAATAAAAGTTTGACAAACCTAATGTTAAACCCAACTTTAAATTCCTATTACTGTTAACAAAAAGGGGAGAAATATATAAAAAAGGCGTTCTCTTTTTATAAACAATATTCAGCTCTTCAAAACTTTCATTTTTAAAACCAAAAGACAGTTCAAGGATTTTTTTATCATAATTTTTCTTTAAACCGAATAATAAATCAAAAAGACCATTAATAAAGTAGCCATCAAAAAGCTTATTTTTCTCTTTTAGAAAAATTAGATTTAAAGAGGGATTTAAGGGCATATAAAAATTTAAATTATTTGTGAAATAAATATGTTCTTTTGACTCAAAACCTCTTTCCGATTTAAATGAAAAACTGAGATTATAAAAGAATCTTTCAAAATTAAGGGTACCTGAAAGGTCGTTTTCATTTCTTAAAAGACCAAGATCAACGGGAACCTCCCTCACTCTTTTTATATAAGAACCATCAGGATCAGGATAATAGGTGTTATTCAATGAGTCATAACTATAAGAACCCCTCCCCTCAGGAACTTTTATATATTCTATAACCCTTCTCACACCATTTTTCCTTATCAAACTCGAAAGAATCGATAAAGAAACCTCACTTTTTGGATTTATATTTGATTCGAAAAAATAATTAAAATCTCTTCTTTTATTCAAAGAGTCCCTAAAATTAATAAAACTTGAATTGAATCTAAAATTTAATTTAGGAAAATTAAAACTGAACCTAAAATTATTCTTAAGCTCCCTTACACTTTTTAACCTGAAAGAGATAATTTCGTAAATAAAACTGTGGCTTTTTAAATTTACTTTAAAACCACCTCCTTCTTTTACTATCTTTGTTTTAACTGTATCTATTTCGAAGAAATATGAGTAAAAGGGAGAGACTGTCTGTGGTTTTTCAACATAAAGGGTGAGTCTTCTTAAATTCTTCTTTCCGTAATCTAAAAGTTCAAAATCACTTGTCTGCGTGAATTTGTAGGATAAAGAATAACCTAAAGAATTTTTATTAATTAGAAAGCCATCTCCTCTTAAAACGGAATAACCATAATAAAATTTTACATCTTCCCTTAACTTAAAGTAAGGCTTTATTCTTAAATCATAAAAGTCTCCCTTTATAGATTTACCCCAAAAATGAGAAAAATTTTCATCATAAATCCTAAAAAAAGAACGAAAATTGTTTCTATTTAGAAAGTCTAAATTAAAGCCAAATTTGTTATTTTCAAAATTTAGGTTAAAATCATTAAAGTATCCTATCCAAAGTTTTTTTGTAAAGAGATTCGGGGAAAAAAACGAAAATCCTGAAAGATAACTAGCTTTAATATGATCCCTTTTTGTATTTAGACTCAAAATTAAATTCTGATTCCTCTGAGGTAAAATAGCCCACCTTCCCAATTTATATGAACCCCTATCTTTACCTACAAATAAAAAATAATTCTTTCCGTCAACATAATCATAATCACCTTTATAGGGACCAACAAAAACAAAACTGGGATTTATATTACCCTTTTTCTCTCCTACATAAAAAAGCGTATCATTCCTTAAGATATAATTTCCCTTACCAGAATCAACATAGTTTATCCCACTTAACAAAATCCAAGATGTATCTAAAAGATTCTTTAAATAATTTTTATCACTCTCTGTTAAAGAAAATCTTGGCATTGAAGGTATGTCACTTTCATTTAAATATACAAAGTTTATATCAAACCTACTTAAACTTCTTTTATACTCCGAAAATAGAAAATAACTACTATAGCCTTCTTTTAAGACTTCAAAATCAACTCTCAATTTTGAATTTAAAGAGTAACTGACATTTTGAGTTAATGTTATTGTTCCATTTGTATAGTCAACAATATAATCGAACTCTCTCCCCCTTTTTAGGGGAATCCCGTCGAGAAAAACTCTTTCAGAGCCAGGAACAATTTTTTCTTTTAAAGGGTCAACTATTAAAAAAGTATTAGATTTTACATCCTTAAGTTCTACATAAAAAGTCCTAAATACACCCTTTGGATAACCTAACACTGAATTAACTTCATTTTTCTCATCCATAAAGCTAAATTCAAGACCAATAAGTTCTTTTTTAAATTTTTCATAAAAGCTTGGTTTTAAAGTAAATTCTCCTATCCTTGCCTTTATATTTGACCCTTCGAGATTTATACTTGCCTCTTCAAGTTCACTTAAGGTTCTTGTGAAACTTTCACCTTCAGGATAGGACTCATCAGTAATTTTACCCCTTATAAAGTAATCCTCTGTTAATTTACCTTCAATTTCAAAACTTAACTTTTGATCAACTTTAAAACCTCTGTCAGAATATAAAAAAGAAACTGTTTTTTCACCTTTTATTTCAACATCCTCAGATATTTCACTTTTTTTAACAAATTTTTCATCCTCATCTTCACTTACTTCTGAAATAATCTTTATTTCTAATACAGTTGTATCTTTTCTATAAAAAAAGGATCTGTATTCTAAAAAAAGGGTGTCGTTTAGGCTTATAGGTAAAAGGGGGAAAAGGGTGTCGCCTTTAATACTATAAGAAACTGTATCATTTTTTTTGTAAAGCACTATAGAGTTCAAAATAGGAGAAACAAGAACAGCAAAGGGTTTTTCAAACGTTATTATTTCTCTTTTAATCTCATAGTAATTATTCGTTCCAAGAATAAAAAGAAGAACAAAAAGACTCATCTTAGACTCCAAGCGTTATCTTTATAAACTATTTCTTTATTTAAAGTTTTAAAGAGAAGTTCATAGTTGCCCTTATATTCTTTTTTTATATCTTTAACTAGCGAAAAAAGTGTATCTCCGGAGTATACATAGAATTCATCTTTTAGTTTAAAATAATTTTTGTAAGTTTTTTTGAATTCTCTAAAAAGATTAAGTTTTTTATAAACCCTGATCTTTTCTTTAAAAACAAAGATAAAGAAAGTGTCTTCAATTACAAAGAAATCTAAGACTTTTTCATTTATATTAAAAAAATAAGAGAAGGAGTCAAGGGGTGAAAACTTAATTTTTAAGACTTTAGGAATGCCACCCTTAGATATATAAAAGTAAAAATTATTTCTCTCGGTAATATCAAAAAAAGTAGCATGGTTAAGTGAGTTTAAACTGAATTCACTTTTTTGAATACCTTTATAGGGATTTACTTTAATTAATTTATTTTTGTGCACTAAAAAATATACAAAAAATCCATCAGTTTTTACATCCTTAAAGTTTAGATATTCCTCAAGCTTGAGCGTTTCTGGAGGGAAAACTCTTAAATAAAAATTCTTTAAATTAAAAAAGATAAAGAGACTTTCTGAAATTATGAGGAATTTCATTATAAAAAGATAACGTTTTCTTTTAAGACTCTAACAGCGCCTTTTTTATTTTTTACTGGTTTAACGTATTTTCTAAGGGTATAAAGAACTAAGGCCTTTTCATTTTCCTTTAACTTGCTATGTTTTTTTGTAATTTCTGCAGCAAACCTGATATCTTCTTCTTTTACCTCTTGATTTTTCTCTCTTTTTAATATAACGTGAGCTGAAGGTAAATCTTTAAGATGAAAGAAATAATCCCATGGTTTTGCTATCTTAAAAGTAAGCTCATACGCCTTATCACTACTTTTTGAAACTAAAACTTTAAAACCAGAAGGAGAAGTAAAAACCTTATAGGGTAAACTTTTTTCCTCTTTGATTTTATCTAATATTTTTTCTATCTTTTCTCTTCTTTTTAATTTTTTGTACCTATTAAAATATCTTTCGGCTGCTTTTTGTGGTGTTTCATTATACTTTATCTCCACTTCGATCTCACCCTTTTCAGGATGTTTCAAAAGAATCACTCCATTTTTATCTTTTATTTCATTCAAATTTATAAGTATTGCCTCTGCCTTAATTTTATAAATTTCAGGATTCAATCCCTCTTTTTTTACATTCTCAACCTTTTTATTAACCTTTTCCTTCTTTGAATCCTTTTTCTCTTCTTGCTTTTTCTCTAAGGTCTCATATATATGCAAAAGTGCTTTGTATAGTTTATCAAAACGCTTAGAGTTTTGAGTTTCTTTTAGAGTTAACTTAAGGTTTTCATCAACAAAAAAGGGGCCACTAAAATCTTCTTTTGTGATTTTATCTTTAAATTCCTCATCAAAAGGTTCTTTAAAAAAATCGGGCTTTTGAGAAAAAGAAAGGTCAAATTCTTTTCTTTTTCTAAAAGAGTAGATGACTTTGTTATCTTTTAAAATCAAAAGGTCTCTTGCTCTTCTTGTAAAATCAATAACTAACTTCCTCTCTTCTATCTCTCCTAGAGGATTTTTTTTTATAAAATTTATGAAAAAAACTCTCTCACCTTCTACAATTTCAGAATCTCTGTATAAAAAATCTTTTAAATAGGGGAACTCCTTTTCTTTTTCCAAATTATTAACTTGTACATCCACTGGTAAAAAGTAATATATTTCCGGATGAAGCAGAACCACGAGGGCCATCTTGTTTTCAAAAATTACATATATTTTTTTACCTTTCAAAAAAATGTTTTTTACTCTCTTAAACCTAAAAATTTCATCTATTTCTTTTTTCAGTAATTTAAAGAAAATTTGGGAAAAGTGCATTAAAAAAAGTGTTTTACTTCGAATTCAAAACTTTCCTTTGAGTCTGAAGCATGAACAGAATTTCTTGTAACATCAATTCCCAAAATGTACCTTATTGTTCCTGGTCTTGCCTCTTTGGGATTAGTAGCCCCTACAAGATCCCTAAGCCTTTCTATTGCCCTTTCCCCCTCTAAAATAACTGCTACAACTTTTTTCTCCGTCATATAATCAATTAGATTTTTAAAAAAGGGCTTATCTTTATGAACTCTATAAAAACTCTCAGCCTTTTCCCTTGTCATCTTTTCAAATTTTATATCCAAAATTTTAAAACCATTTTCCTCACACATTGACAGTATCTTTCCTATAAGATTTCTCTCAACTGCATCTGGTTTTATAACAAGTAAGGTTTTTTCCATAATAAAAAATTATAAAATAAAAGTTTTTAAAAGTCTTTTTTAGTTAGGGCATCGGCTCTTTTCATTAAGATATGTGTACCATTTTTTATAAATTTTAAAGTAATAAAAAGGGTATCTTCTGGGGTTATAAGGTTTCCTGGGGAGATCCATAAAAATTTTTTACCCCTTGAGATTCTTAGACAATACCCGGAAATCTTGCCATCTAAATATATTGGTGTATACTCCATTTCTTTTTCTGGTTCTCTTTCAAGAAATCCTTCAAGTTTTTTCTTAGCTATCCCAATTGTAACAGCATTAAAAAGGACACCAAAATGGGTGGCAATACCACAACGGGCAGGATGAAGTATTCCCTGTCCATCAATAAAAAGAATATGGGGCTTTAAGGGAGCTCTTTTGTAAAGCAAACTTAAAACTGGAATCTCTCTAAAAGATAAAAAGGTGGGAATGTAGGGAAAATTAACCTCCTTTTCTATAATATCTTCGTATATAATTTTTTTTAGCTCATCATCGTAAATAACATAAGCCCCTCTTGCTCTTTTTCTCCTATATCCTACATCGAGGGCACCGTAAATTCTTACTTTATCTAAATTTACTTTTTCTAACTTTACTTTCTGTGATAGTTTTAACTGATACTCCCTTAGTTTTAAAAGATTTATTTTTCCATTAAAGAAATTTTTAACTCTGATATTCGTAGAAGCCCTTTTTGGTTTTTCTTCCAAGGAAGCCGGCTTCAACCATTTTTCTTAAAAGGGGACAGGGTCTATATTTTGGATCGCCTAAGTCCCTGTATAAAACCTCAAGAATATTTAAACAAACGTCAAGACCTATAAGATCAGCAAGCTCAAGTGGTCCCATAGGATGATTCATACCCAGTTTCATAACCTTATCGATTTCTTCTTTTCCAGCAACACCCTCCATTAGTGCATAAATTGCCTCATTTATCATCGGCATCAAAATTCTATTCGAAACAAATCCGGGATAATCGTTTACTATAACAGGCTCTTTACCAAGTTTTTTAGCAAGTTCATAAATGAAATTTACTGTTTCCTCACTTGTTTTTAACCCCTTTACAATTTCAACAAGCCTCATCACAGGAACAGGATTGAAAAAGTGCATTCCTATAAATTTCTCCTCTCTATTGGTAAAAGAAGAAAGATAGGTTATTGATATAGAAGAGGTGTTTGAAGCAAAGATTGCCTCTTTTTTTACTATTTTATCAAGTTTTTGGAATAAATCCTTTTTCACATCTACATTTTCAAAGACAGCTTCAATTATAAGATCGCAATCGTGAAGGTCATCTAAGGAAACAGTTTTTTTAATTCTTTTGAGAGCTTCATTTTTAGCATTTTCATCAATTATTCCCTTTTTAATCTGTCTATCCATATTTGTCTTTATTGTTTCAATTGCCTTATCGAGAATTTCCATAGAAAGGTCTTCCAGGATAACATCGTAGCCACTCAGTGAAAAAACATGGGCTATACCATTACCCATTGTTCCTGCCCCACAGACTCCTACTTTCATTTTTTAATATCCCTACATATTAAGTTAACTTCGGGAATTGAACCTACTTTTTCCCTACTTTTGTGTAAATTTCAACTGGAAAAATTTTCTTCAGCTCTTCTCTTATAGAATCTTTTGCCTTCATTACCTTTGTAAGATGTAGATACTGACCAATTTCATTGAGTATATCTCTTTTTACCAGTTTAGTTGGAGATGAGCTTAATATTTTAACAACAGCAAAGCCAGGTGGATTTTGGACAGATATTACCTCTGAGACATATCCAATTGGAAGATTCAAAAGAGCCTTCGCAATTTCTCTTGGAAAGGTAGGAAGCATTTCAAGATGAAGGTATCCACTGTTTATACTTGTAACATCTCCTATAGCATTGTATTTTGTTATTATCTCTTCAACTAACTTAGGAGAGAATGGGGTTTTCCTTAAAATCTCTCTTATATCCTGAGCATCTTTTAAGGTGTTGACAAAAAAGTAAACGAACTCTATTTCTTTTAAAAAGTCATTTTCGTGAGCTTTATAAAAGGAGTCGATAACACTTTGTGTAACCATTATGTTTTGAGTTTTTCTTCTAAAGTACTCATCAGAGAGAACTAATCTCCTTGCCCAAGTAAGTCTCTCTTTAATAACATCTTCTTTATCTATACCTTCTCTTTCTGCGGCAAGTGAAAAAATAACAAGATCAATCACATACTGCAGAAACTCTCTTCTTTGCTCTTCTCCCATAAGTTGATACGCAAACTGTGGTAAACCTCTCTCAAGATCTTCCTGGGTAATATATACATTTCCAACTTTTGCAATTGGTGTTCCTACTGCTTTTTTTTCTTCTGCCCTTTTACAATTTAAAAGAGATAAAAAAATAAATATGATTAAAAAAATTCTAATCACCGATTTCTCCTTTTAACTGTGGAAAGGAGTTGAACCCCTAATATAAAATTTTAATTGAAATGAAAAAAAATTATCAAAGAATAAGAGGCACAAAGGATATCTATGGGGAGGATTTTGAAAAATTCAATTTTATCTATGAGAAATCAAAAAAAATATTTAAAACCTACGGTTATAACTTTATTATTACACCGACCTTTGAGGTAAAGGAACTTTTCGAAAAATCAACTGGTGAAACTACTGATATTGTCCAAAAGGAAATGTATGTTTTTGAAGATTTAAAAGGAAGAAAACTTGCTTTAAGGCCAGAGGGGACACCATCTGTACTAAGAGCAATTATAGAGGACAACATAAGTATACCATGTAAATTTTCGTATTTTCTTAATATGTTTAGATATGAAAAACCACAAAAGGGCAGATACAGAGAGTTTTATCAGCTTGGGGCAGAAGCCCTCGGTTTTAAAGAACCTTACATTGACTTGGAAATATTACTTCTTGCCGATAATATCTTAAGGGAAATAAACGTAAAAGACTACACTTTTGAAATAAATTCTGTTGGTTGTATGGAAGATAGAAAAAAATATTCGGATTATTTAAGAGAAAGCCTTAAGGATAATTTAACTTTGCTGTGCGAAAACTGTAGGGCAAGATATGAGAGAAATCCCCTAAGAATTTTGGATTGTAAGGTCGATAGAGAAAAAATAGGTTTTATTAAGCCTTTAAGAGATTTTTTGTGTGAGAGCTGTTTAAAACACCATGAAGTCCTTTTAAATTTGCTTGATAAAGAAAATTTTAAATATAGGGAAAATCCTTTTATTGTGAGGGGGCTTGACTACTATACAAAAACAGCCTTTGAGATAATATCTAATAGGCTTGGTGCCCAGGATGCTCTTGGTGGTGGAGGAAGGTACGATTACCTTATGAAAATGTTAGGTGGACCTGATAGTCCTGGAATTGGATTTGCTTTTGGAGTTGAGAGGCTCTTGATCGCTATGGAAAATTTTGAAAAAAAAGAAGATACATTAGTTTATGTAATATATGTTTCGGAGAAAGAAAGGGAAGAGGCGATAAGATGGGTTATGAAATTAAGAGAAAAGGGAATTTACTCAGATATGGAGTGGGATACAAAGAGTTTAAAAAGTCAACTTAGAAAGGCTAATCAAAAAAAGGCAAAATGGGCCATAATTATAGGTGAAGAAGAAGTTAAGAAAAATCTTTTAAAAATTAAAAATATGGAAACTGGTGAGGAAATTCTTTCTTCCGATCCCCTTGAGGTAATTAAAGTATAAAAATAAACTTATCTTTTCTCGGCAAAGTAATTTATAACACTTTGGGCTGTACTATAGGCAGCTTCTTTTACTTTTTCTTCAGTTTCTTCAAACGTAAGCACGTTTTCAAAAATTTTTTCTCCTTTTATGTCATAAAGGTAAAATAGTGCCTCTAAGGTAGTTCCTCCCTTTCTTTTTAACTCACCGTATAGGGCATACTCAACACCAATTTGAGTGATTACAAAATTGATTTGAGATAAAGGTAATGTATTTTTATCATAACCTATCGATTTAATAGCACTTTCAGAGACCTCAAATCCAGTAACCTCAAACTTTGGTGACTTTCTTACTGCTTTTTCAAGTTCACTCATAAATACCTGATAGTGTATTGAACCAAAAAGTTCACTTGAAAGTTTAAACGGGAAAATTGCAATTCTTATCTTCCTTGTTATTATAGCTGGTTCTCTTTCTCTGCCCTTATATTCCCTGTTTAGTCTCTCGATAACTCTATCAGTAAGGTCAATTGCCTCTTTTGTATAGAGAATATCGTCTTTTGAGGAATCGAATACAATATCTACTCCCTCCTCTTCTGCCACTTCTTTAATCACTTTTCTTATTTTTTCTGTTATAGGTTTTATTAGCTCCTCTGTTTTTTGTTCAACTCTTCCTCCCTTGCCCCATATCTCCTTAATGAAATTCTGATAATCCCTCCTTAAATTCTCAATCTCTGCTTCTCTTTTTAATCTTGCCTCCTCTGATAGGGCTGGTTTTTCTCTTTCATAAAGTTTTACAAGAGAATCTATCTTTGATTTTTTCTTTTTTAACTCCTCTTCCCACTCTCTCTCTAATCTTTCAATATCAAGCTTTATCTCTCTCATACCTTCATAGCTTTGAGTTACTCTCTTTAGATCTAAAATTCCGATCTTAGTTGAACTGAGGAGGGAAAGACTATAAATATGGAGTAGGAAAAAAAGTCTTTTTACCACAGAGGGAATCCAAGAACAAAGTGAGGTATAAATCCTTTTTCGAGTTTATCAAAGCCGTAAGCTAGGTCAACTCCAACAACACCAAGCATTGGAATCTCCATCCTTACTCCTATGCCTGCGCCCCTTTTTAACCTAACGGCCTTCCCCTCTAAAACCCTCTTAAACTCCTTCTCCATATTATAGGGTTTCAAAAAGGCATTCCCTGCGTCAAAAAATAAACTAAAATAAATTTGATCGTTAACTACAAAACGTAGCTCAAAGTTAAATGCAAAAGCTGCTGTCCCCCCAATTACAACACCTTGTGATTTATAACCTATAGATCTTTCATCATAACCCCTTATTACAAAATCGGTTAACTGCACCCCCCCTGGTCTGAAGTACTCATAAACAGGTATAGGTCTTGCCTTGCTATAGGGATAGATGAAACCCAACTTTATATTAAAGGTGGGAACAATTCTTTCTTTTAAAAAGGACTTATAATAGGAATAACTTATTACGTGTCTATGAAAATGTTCATCACCCAAAAAGATTCCACCTGAAAGTGTAAGTCTATACTCTGATCTTAGACCCTTTCTTGTGTTAAACTTTCTATCTCTAGAATCATAGTAAATTGCGTTTATTGTTTTTGATACTATTTTTGGCCATTTTTCTTTTCTTAAATCAAAAATCTCAATAGGATTATATCCTGCTGAAAAGTCAAATACTCTGTTTCTATCTAATTCATATCTTGTGCTTGTCCATATGTACTCATTCACATCATAGGGTCTTGCAAAAGATAAAGAAAAGCCTGTTCTTTGCACCGAATACTCTCCAGGAAAAACATCAATGTAATGATGAACATCAAAGCCAAAAAGATAGTGTCTCTGAAATAGCCAAGGTTCTGTAAAGTCAAACCTTATGTTTTGTCTATAAACGCCAAGTTCTAAAGAAAGTGAAACCTGTTGACCTCTACCAAAGAGATTATTTTCAGAAACAGATAGGATTAGAGAGCCCTTTTGAACAACTGAGTAGGATCCTCCGGCTTGGAGAGTGCCTGTGGGCTTGTCTTTAACTTTAAAAATCAGGTCTACTCTTTCTGAATCTTCAAGAATTTCAAAAGAAAAATCAACTTTTTCAAAATAGTTTAAAAAATATAAATCCCTTAAACTTTTTATTACCTTTTGTCTATTAAATTTATCACCAGGGAATATATCAAGTTCTCTTCTTATAACGTATTCTCTTGTTCTTTCATTTCCAACAATGTTTATCTTGTTTACATAGCAGGGGTTGCCCTCTTTTATGTGAAAGATAACTGAGATAGTGTCTACTTTTAGCTCAGAGCTTTCTTTTCTAATCTCAGATTTTCTCTTTTCTTCAGGTATAACCTTAACAAGCAAAAAGCCCGAGTCTGCATAGAGTCCTTGGATTTCTTGAATACTTTCAATAAATTTTTTAAGGGAGAAAACTTTGCCCTTTTTTAACTTTAATTTTTTTGATAAAGTGGTTTCGTCAAAGAACTTATTTCCCTCAAAGCTATAGTCACCAAAGTAAAACTTTTTGCCCTCAGTTAGGTAAATTTTAATGTAAAGCCAATCTCCCTCAGGATTAATTTTAAAAGAGTCTACTTTTATATCAATAAATCCGTTATTTTTATAAAATTCCTCAATTTTTGATAAGTCTTCTTCGAAATATTCTTCTTTATAGATAGCTTTTCTATACCAATTTTTTTCTCTGTTTCTTAAAAGGATTTCAATTTTTTTGTCGGGGAAATTTTCGTTACCTACAATATCGATTTCTTTAATTTTTGCCTTTTTGCCTTCGTGTATTTTAAATAAAACATCTACAAAGCCTTCTTTTTTAGTTTTAATAAGTTCAGTTTCGACTTTTGTTCCGGAAAAGCCTTTTTCCCTATAAAGAGAAATTATTTTGTTTTCAGCCTCTTTGATATCGCTGCCTGAAAGGGGCGAACCCCTTATAAGATTAATTTTTTCGATAATTTCCTTATCTTTAATTTTCCTTGTACCTTCAATTTTTATACCCTCAACCCTTGGAAGTTCCTCAAGTTTTATTAAAGCTATAACTTCATTTTCTTTTTCCGCTTTAAAAAGTTCAATTGAGATATTTTTAAAATTCCTGGTGCTATAAAGTCTTTTTAAGGCATCTCTTATATCGGCCTCCTTTATATACTCTCCCTTTTTTAGCCCAGAGGTGTTAATTATAAAATCTGTGGAAACATTTATATTACCTTCAACTTTTATGTCTTTTAATAGATATCCCTCTTGTAGTGTCAAAATAATTAAAATGAGTTTTAGCATAGAGAGCAGGGTTATTTACCTATATGGGCTCCCTCGAGTTTTCTAAAAATAATCTGTTCATTTAGTACATCTACCTCAACCTCATCTCCTTCCTCAAAGGAACCCTTTAAAATCTCTTCAGAGAGGGGATCTTCGATATAACTTCTTATAACTTTTCTTAAGGGTCTTGCGCCAAAGTCAGGATCAAATCCCTTTTGTGCGATAAATTCTATAGCTAATTTTGTAAAGATAACCTTAATTTTTCTATCTAAATACACTCTATCTGATAGTTCTTTAAGAAGAATTTCAGAGATCTTTATAGCTTCTTCTTTTGTTAAGGGTTTAAAGACGATTATTTCGTCAATTCTATTTAAGAATTCGGGAGGTAAAAATTCTTTTACTTGTTCAAGTAAAAAGTTTTTCATTGATTCAAAGTCAAATCCTATTTCTTCGCCCTTGTGGAAACCAAGAGCACGGTGGGATTTTAAATACTTAGTTCCTATGTTACTTGTTAAAATTACAACGGTATTTTTAAAATTTACCTTTCTACCAAAACTATCGGTTAGGACACCGTCTTCAAGGATTTGAAGTAAAATATTAAAGACATCGGGATGAGCCTTTTCGAACTCGTCAAATAAAACAACTGAATAGGGTTTTCTCCTCACTCTTTCAGTGAGCTGGCCGCCTTCTTCGTAACCCACATAGCCAGGAGGAGCACCTATAAGTTTTGAAACATTGAACTTTTCCATATATTCGGACATATCTATTCTTATAAGGGCGTTTTCATCACCAAAGAGAAATTCAGCTAAAACTTTGGCAAGATGGGTTTTTCCAACACCTGTTGGACCAAGGAAGATAAAGGAGCCTATGGGTCTTCTTGGATCCTTAATACCGGCTCTTGATCTTCTTATAGCTCTTGAAATAAGTTGAATAGCTAAATCCTGTCCTACTACTTTCTTTTTGAGTTCCTCTTCCATTCTTAGAAGTCTTACTTGCTCTTCCTCTTCAATTCTTGTTAAGGGAATTCCTGTCCATCTGGAGACAACGTAGGCAATATCTTCCTCAGTTACTTTTGGTCTTTCTTTCTTTGATCTTAATTCTTCTTTTCTAGATTCAATAAGTTGAGTTAACCTCTGAATTTCGTCTCTTATTCTTGCTGCTTTTTCGTACATCTGTTCCATAACGGCTTTGGTTTTTTCTTCTTTTAGTTTTTCAATTTCCTTTTTGTATTTTTCGATTATCTCATCATGAAATCCGTGCATCAGTTTAACTCTTGCACCTGCCTCATCTATTACGTCTATTGCTTTATCAGGTAAAAATCTATCTGAAATGTATCTATCAGCATATCTTGCAGCAGCTACAATAGCTTCATCTGTATACGTTACACCGTGGTAGCTCTCGTACTTTTCCTTTAATCCCTTTAGAATTTCAATTGTCTCCTCAACCGTAGGTGGTTCTACAATAATTGGTTGGAATCTCCTTTCAAGGGCGCCATCTTTTTCTATGTACTTTCTATACTCTTCCATTGTAGTAGCTCCAATACACTGTATTTCACCCCTTGCTAAAGCTGGCTTTAAGATATTTGATGCGTCTATAGCACCTTCAGCTGCACCCGCACCTACAAGAGTGTGAAGCTCGTCAATAAATAGTATTATGTTTTTACTTGTAATTACTTCGCTTAGTATGGCTTTAAGTCTTTCCTCAAATTGCCCTCTATATTTTGTTCCTGCCACAATAGCGGCAAGATCAAGTGCAAGAATTCTTTTATCTTTTAAAGATTCTGGAACTTCTCCCCTTACTATACGCTGAGCAAGACCTTCAACTATAGCTGTTTTACCTACACCGGGTTCTCCTATTAAAACAGGATTATTTTTCTTTCTTCTTGAGAGTATCTGTATGACTCTTTCGATTTCTGCTTCTCTATCTATAACTGGATCAAGCTTATTTTGTCTTGCAAGTTGTGTAAGATCTGTAGCGAATTGTTCTATGAGTTTCACCTTTTTGATTCCAGTTGCTGGGGATATCTTGGGCTCCTGTGGGTGTTCTTCCATTGATGAAAGTACTCTTAGGGTTTCTTCTACGATAGTTTCAAAATCCAATCCAAATTGAGAAAGTACCTTAAAGGCTAATCCTCTTCTTTCTCTCATTAGGCCCATAAGCAAATGCTCAGATCCTATCAGCTCATGTCCTAATTTTCTTGCTTCCTCTGCTGCGTACTGTATTGCTCTTTTTAAAATTGGACTCATAGGTAAGTCTCCGGTAGGTGAGGTATAACTACCTGGTGGGCGAGTTGCTTCTATTTTTTCCCTTAGAAGTTCAAGATCTATTCCCAAATTTATCAAGACGGTAGCTGCTACTGAGTCAGTCATTCTAGTTAAGGCAAGTAAAAGGTGTTCAGTTCCTACCTCTGAGTGAGCTAATCTAATTGCCTCGTCCTTTGCAATCTGAAATGCTTTTCTTGCTCTATTTGATAGTCTTTCAAAATAGGGTTCTCCAAACAAAATTTTCCTCCTTTTATATGTTTAGTTTTTTAGCAAATTCTCCCACAAAGGGAATTTCGAGCATTTTCCCAGTGAGCGCACCATAAAGTCCAAGCACCACTAAAAGCCCCACCCCAAGAATATAAAAGGCGAAAAAAAAGTTTATAAATATGTAACGTATTATTGGAATAGAACCAACTAATAAATGAAACGAAAAAAATAAAATAAGACCAATAAATTCAATGATAAAAATTAAAAAGCCTTGCTTGGCGTGGAAATGAACAAACTCACCAGCTTTTGAATCCAAAAGAGGTACAAAATTTAAAAATGGAATATAAGAGAAAGCTGCGTAGATGTGCCTTACCTCCTCGGACTTTTTATTTTTTAATTCCTTAATTTTCAACTCTTCAGCCATATTACAATTCTAAAACACCTTTAAGAAAACTTTCAAATTTTAAAAAATCGTCTCTGAATTGGATTGTAGCTATGTCCTTAAATTTTTGGAGGTAATTATATGCGTCTTTATAATGACCCTTTTCGATTAAAGATTTAATTAATCTATATGCAAAAAGGCTTTTAAAGGTCTTATAAGGAACTTTATCGATAGCCTTTAAAAATCTCTTTTTCCCACTTTCAATATTTCCCATGATAAAATCTATAGTACCTAAAGCTTCAAGGCTTGAGGCCTCAAGTAGAAAATCATTAGGCTTTTTTGAAAGGTAACTTTCGTACCTCGCTTTTGCTGTTACGTAGTCTCCCTGAAGAAACGCAAAGTTTGCAAGATAATAAAGGGCCTTTTTACCCTCAGGTGAATCAGGAAATTTAATAGAAAGATCTTGGAAAACGTTTATAGCTTCTTGAGTTCTCTGGGCTTGCATAAGAGAAATCGCCTGAAACCACATCTGTCTCGCTACTGGATAATCATGACTCTGACCTGAGCGTAAAACAAATATAAGTAGAACTAATGCCAAAATTAGTAAAAAGCCTCCTATAAACTCCTTAGGCCTCTCCCTTAACTTTTTATACGCGTTATTAACAAACTCTATAAAAGGGTCAGTTTTTAACTCCCTTTTTGTAATTTTCTTTTTCTTTCTCAATTTCATGTTTTTAATTATAACTCTCCATTTTAAATTATTCAAGATTTATTTTAAAATATAAAGGATGAAAGGATTAAAAAAAGTTTTAAAAGAGTTAAGAGTAAACTCAAAGAGCTATCAAATATATTCGCTCAGGGAGGCATCAAAAATATTTTCCATTGACATTCAGAAACTACCAATCACTCTGAGAATACTTCTTGAGAACATATTAAGAAATTTTGATGAGGAAACAGGTGAAAGTATCTTAGAGTTTTTTAGGGATTTTCCAAAGAGAAAAGAAAAAATTGAGATTCCCTTTTATCCTTCAAGGGTGATACTTCAAGATTTTACTGGTGTTCCACTGATTGTGGATCTTGCAACTATGAGGAATGTGGTACAAAAATTTTCTGCTGATCCTGAGAAGGTAAACCCAAAAATTCCCTGTCACCTTATAATTGATCACTCGGTCCAAGTTGACTATTTCGGTACAAAGTTATCCTTTAATTTGAACATAAAAAAAGAGTTTGAAAGAAATAAGGAAAGATATGTTCTTTTAAAGTGGGCTCAGAATTCATTTGAAAATTTAAAAATAGTTCCGCCGGGAAAGGGGATAATTCACCAGATAAATCTTGAGTACCTCTCAGAGGTTGTTAATGTGAAAAAGGAAGGAGGCGAAGAGGTTTTAGTGCCCGACAGTGTGATAGGCACAGATTCTCATACCACAATGATAAATGGAATAGGAGTGTTTGGTTTTGGGGTCGGTGGAATAGAGGCAGAGGCTGTTATGTTAGGTGAACCAGTTTATATGGTATTTCCGGAAGTTGTTGGAGTTAAGCTAAAGGGGAAACTGCCGACGGGCACCTCAGCTACCGATCTTGTCCTTTATATCACTGAAAAACTGAGACAAAAAAACGTTGTGGATAAATTTGTTGAATATTTCGGTGAGGGACTAAGGAAACTCTCAGTTCCTGACAGAGCAACAATTTCAAATATGAGCCCTGAATATGGCTCCACAGTTGCATTCTTTCCTATAGATGAAAAAACTCTTGAATATCTCTATGAAACTGCAAGAGATGAGGAGATCATAAAGAGGGTAGAAATTTATTCAAAGGAACAACTTCTTTTTAACACTTATGAAAATGAACCAGAGTATAGTGAAATTATTGAGATAGATCTTAGTGAAGTATATCCCTCAATAGCTGGGCCCAGAAGACCCCAGGACAGAATAACACTTAATATTTTAAAGGGTAAAATTGGCGAAAGTTTTGAGAAGGACTATAAAGTGAGGCATCCCGATGAGTCAAGAGTATCTAAGGTAAAATTAAACGAGGGAGAATATGAATTAACTGATGGATCTATAGTTATAGCGGCTATAACAAGTTGTACAAATACAAGTAATCCTTATCTTTTATTTTCTTCAGGAATTTTAGCCAAGAAGGCCTTTGAAAGGGGTTTAAGGGTAAAGCCTTATGTAAAGACATCCTTTGCTCCTGGTTCTGCTGTTGTTAAGGAATATCTCGAAGAGTCAAATTTACTCACCTATTTAGAGGCACTTGGGTTTTTTGTTGTGGGTTATGGATGTACCACTTGTATTGGAAATTCAGGACCACTTCCCCCAGCTATTGAGAATTTGATAAAGAATAAAAATCTTATTGTAGCCTCTGTTCTATCAGGAAACAGAAATTTTGAGGCAAGGATTCATCCTCTTGTTAGAATGAACTTTTTAATGAGTCCTCCTCTTGTTGTTGCTTTTGCTATTAAAGGTCACATTCTCTTTAATCCCTATGAAGAGCCTATAGGCTTTGATCCAAACGGAAATCCAGTTTTTCTTAAAGAAATATGGCCTTCTGATGATGAAGTAAATTATTACATGAAAAAGTACATGTCGCGTAAGCATTACGAAAAAGTTTATTCTGAAATTTATAAGGGAGATGAAAATTGGGAGAATTTGGAGGTAAAGGGGGGGAAGATTTTTGAATTTGATGAAAAGTCTACCTATATAAGGAAGGCTCCCTTTTTTGAAAGCTTTAGGGGCGAGCCAATGGGAATTAGTGATATAAAGGGAGCAAGAGTACTTCTGTTGCTTGGGGACTCAATAACTACGGATCATATTTCTCCGGCAGGTGAAATTCCCGAGGATTCTCCAGCAGGTAAATACCTTATTTCATTAGGGGTAAAGCCAGAGGATTTTAATAATTACGGTGCAAGAAGAGGTAATCATGAGGTTATGGTAAGGGGAACCTTTTCTAATGTGAGATTAAAGAATAAATTAGTGCCTTCAAGGGAAGGGGGATGGACTGTGAAGTTCCCTGAGGGGGAAATTTTATCAGTTTATGATGCGTCTATGAGGTATATTAGGGAGGGTGTGCCCTTAATAGTAATAGCGGGAAAAGAGTACGGAAGCGGTTCTTCAAGAGACTGGGCTGCAAAGGGTCCAAAGCTTCTTTCGGTTAAGGCAGTAATTGCTGAAAGTTTTGAAAGGATTCATAGGCAAAATCTTATTCAAATGGGGGTTATACCGATACAGTTTGAACCAGGGGATAGTGCCGCAAAGTATGGACTTTCTGGTGATGAAGTGTATTATATTGAGGGTTTGGAAGAGGATTTAAGGCCGAACAAGAGGTTAAAGATAAGGGCAGTAAAAGAGGGAAAGGAAATTACTTTCTATGGAATTTTAAGAGCTGATACTAAAAGGGAAATTGAGTATTTAAGATATGGTGGTATACTCCCCTTTGTTTTAAGTAACTTTTTGAAGGAGTGATATGGATAGTTATTTAGCCTTTTTAATTTTTCTCTGTTTTGTTTTTTTGGTATTTGCCTTTGTTCAGTTTTTATCCTCTACTATAAAGAATAAGATCTTTGGTTATAGGTATTCTCCTATAAAGCTTGAGCCTTATGAGAGTGGGATGGCTTATAGGGATACGGCTTACAAGAAGTACGGTATAAGAGTTTTTCCCTTTTTGCTTCTTTTTCTACTATTTGATATAGAGGCTGTTATTTTACTTCCCTTTGTTATAGAGGCTAAAAAGTTTGGTCTTTTCGCTGCCCTTGAGCTCGTTTTATTTGTATTTATACTTTTTATGGGTTATTTATTTGTTCTTAAAAATCGTGGGCTTGATTTTTAAAGGTTAGAACGCTTATTTTTGAGGCTACCTCTTGGGCAAGTTTAAGGAAGGCGTTTTTGGCAAGTGAATCTGGGGCTATTTCAAAGTAGGGTTCTCCCTTTTCGGAGCACTCGGTAATTAAGGGGTCGAAGGGAATTTTTATATAGTCTTTTAGTCCAAACTCATTAGAAAGTACTTCTCCTCCGTTGCCGCTAAAAAGGTGTGAGTTTTTTTTGCAGTGGGGGCATAGAAAGTCGCTCATATTTTCTACGATAGCCAAGATAGGGACATTCATTCTTCTTAGAAACATTCCAGCTCTTCTTACGTCGGAGACAGAGACTTCTTGTGGTGTTGTAACAAGGACAGCTCCTGAAAGTTCTACAAGTTGTGTTATAGATATAAGGGGGTCGCCTGTGCCTGGAGGTAGGTCAATAACAAGGTAGTCGAGCTTGCCCCATTCTAAGTCAAAAAGCAGTTGTCTATAGGCGCCATGAACTATGGGACCTCTCCATATTATGGCTTGGTTTTGGGAGGTTAAAAATCCGAGGGATATAATTGGTATTCCGTAGTAAAGGGGTGGGATAATTTTTTCTTCTTTATTTACAAGAGGGGGTGTTTTTGTTTTTCCCATTATTGAGAGGGTTGGTCCGTAGACGTCGCCATCAAGGAGTCCTGTTTTACAGCCCATTTTTTTGAGGGCAAGTGCAAGGTTTATGGCAACAGTAGATTTTCCGACTCCTCCTTTTCCGCTGACTATAGCTACTATGTGTTTTACTCCACTGATTTTTCTTTCTGTTTCGATCTGTTTTTCTTTTATTTTAGCGTCAAGGTTTACTATTACTCTTTCAACCCATGGAAGTTTTTTAACGGCTTCTTCAGCTTCTTTTTTCAGTTTATCTTTAAGTGGGCAGGCAGGTGTTGTTAGGATAAGTTTAAAGGAGACGACGCTATCACAAATTTTTATATCGCTTATCATATTTAAAGAGACTATGTCTTTACCAAGTTCAGGGTCATAGACGGTTTTTAAAGCTTCAATAATTTGTTTAATTTTCTCCTCCATTTTTGCCTCCTTAAATTTTGAAATTTTAAATATTATTATAAAGCATTTTCTTTTCAATTTGACTAAAAAGTTTTTAATCTCTGAAATTTTATAGGTAAGCTGTTTACTCCTCTTTTTCTATTATAGCTCCAGTTTCTTCAATTGGCTCTTCAAAGGCATTTCTGAGCCAAATAGAATCCACCCCTTCTTTCAATTCCACTATAACCTTTAACTTAATTACATCAGATTTTTCAAAAATATTCTCAAATGCTCTAAAACATTTATAAAGTTGTCCACGATTTAATACTATAGTGTAAGAAATTTTTGTTGTTTTTCCCTTATCTATATCTATATCTTTTAAGGGTGGTGGTGTTACTTTAGGAGGCCGAGGGGTTAGAGATACTTCAGCACCTTCCTCTTTCGGAGTAATAATTTTTTTAGGATCCACTATATAACCCGACTCTACATCAATCTCATCTGTATCAATTTATTTTTTAAAAGTCACATGTTCAATGGAAACGACAACTTCGTTCTCAACTCTCTGAACTTTATCTTTCATTGTTAAACCAAAAAGACCATCCTTAACACCCTCTGCAATGGCTTTCTTTATCACATTATCATCAATAACACAAGGAAATTCAGGAGAGGAAAAGAAAGTATCTACTATCGTTTTCACATCTGCTCCCTGTTCTTTTATAAATTCAAGTAATTTTTTTGGGCTTAAGCTGTTAAAAACTCTTGGTAGGGGTACGCGCAAAAGTAACTCTATAAGTCTTTCATGAATATTTGTCGCCTCCAGAACTCTCTCAACTGCTCTAACCTTATCAAGCACAAAGTTTCCATTTTCAATCTTTAAAGGCCAAACGTTAGTATAGAGATTTCTAAGAGCAAAATCCCGAGAGCCCATTTCGGCCTTTTCTCTTTCCTTTAGTTGCTCAACTTGCTCCTCTGTTAGATTAAGTGTCTTCTTTTTACCTTTAACTCTTTCTATAGCTATTAAATATCTTATGCTTTTACAAAGCGGTTCTATTTGATCTTTTTCTGGAATAGCTAAGGCAATTCCATTTCTGTTACGCCTGGAGGTAAAGTTCCTTCTCCCTTATCTTCTATTTTTGGCAAGCCTCCAGATGAAAACATAAGTATTGCAGTTGCAATCTTTGTAGCAGGAGATCTTATGTTAGCAGAAGTTCTATCAATTTTTCTTACTGTTGCATTTGGACCAATAAAGTCTGCTTCCAAAACTGCCTGATACGGTTCTCCCTGTCCTACTTCACTTAGAAATACTCTCCTTACATGAAGATCATCTATCGGTATATCTGTGGCAGAAACTAAATAATCATGAACGTTTCGTCTTTTTAACTCTCTTAAAACTGCGGCAAGAAATCTTAGGATACCTCTTGTTCTCTGAAAAGTTGGTATAGAGGCCCATCTTTCTCTCATCAGGTCAATAAGTGCAGGATGAAAAGGATAAGCCATTAAGAATCTTTCTCTATATTTTATGATTCTATCTTCTAATTCGCGTCTTTCATCAGGTGAGGCAATATAGGAAAGGATATTTTTCCTAAGGCTATCTACGTAAATATCAGCAGTTTTGTGAATTTCATCCTCTAGTGGTGGATCGGCAAGGAGTCTTTTTCTCAATACTGCAAATATCTCGTCACCTGTTATTGGTTCTCTTTTTGCATCTACATGAGAGGTAAGATGGTCAAGTGTTTCTAAAATTTCAATATTACCGAAAAATTCTCTTGCAGCTGTTTGTAAAGAATATATAATACAGGCGTACTTAGAGCCTGAAACCTCTGTAGTAATTGTTTGCATAAAATCTAAGGCCTGTCTATAAAGTGTGGACTCTCCAATTTTAATACCCATTGATCTTTCCAAATAACGTGAGACCTCATCAAGAATTATTAAAACAGGCTTTTCTCCGAGCATTCTTTTTATTAAATCACCACCTAGTGCAACCCTTTTTTGATCGTGCTCCTTTATTAACTCATATTCACCCAACTGCCAGGCAATATAACCCCAGATTGTATGGACTATAACACCGTTTATTTCTTTTCTATCCAATTTGCTAATAATCTTGAAGCCATATTTTTTTCGCTAGGTGTGGTTGAAATAAGTTTTTCGCTTCCAACAAGATGTGTTCCAGCAAGTGCCTGGGCTGTGAGTTTCAGCATCTCAAGGTTTGGTTTTGCCTTGGTCAAATATTCAGGTATCTTATAAGCCTCGTTTTCTAATAACCAAAGAATCCTATGTAAAATATCGATAATAAATTTATTCTCCAGTCCTAATTTTTCATCCATACCTCTTTCTGAATAGTCTCTTAGTCTGTATTTATTCTTTTTCTTTTCTAAGAGGGAGTTTCTACCTGATGAAAGTCCTAAGGGTCCGTCAAGTTCAACGCCTTGTGGGTAGGCAAAGACAATAGCTTCTCCAGCAGGGACTTCTGTTTTACCATAGATATATCTCCAGAGAACATAGAATCTTGTAACAGGGTCTACGTCTGATACTCCTTTTTTTGATATACCGAATAGTTTTTCGAGAATAGTTTCAAGTACGAGGCCTTCTACGATATTTAGATATTTTTCTGATGTCAGTTCTTCTCCGTTTGCGAATTCTACCTTTTCAAACTGTGTGAATGCCTTTAGTCCAGCTCCGACACAGGCAATAACTAAATCTGCACCTGTTATACCTTCGGAAAAAAGTGTATTTACTCTTTCTTTTACAATTTCTACAAGTAATGGATAAACGTCATTTTCATAGGAACCTATCTTTCCTCTTTCTCTCTTACGAGCGACAAGGAAAATATTAGAAACAAAAGATGATGATCCATATGCATTTTTTCTTGCTTCTCGCTCCAATGCCAAGGGTCATGCTTCTTGGATCATGTAGCCTGTTTTTCTTAATGCAGAGATAAGCGTTGACCATCCAGCGGTTGTTTTGTGTGCATAGATCAGTACCATAGGAACATTTGGTTTTAAAACTCTCCATGCTTCCATCAGGGCTTTTTCCATCATCTCTTCATAAAATCTTTTCGCCCTTTTCTTGTCTCCATGTCTTTTAGCATCAACAATGATTTCCTTTTTCTTAGGAGTAAGCTTTCCTGAGAAATGTTCTGGATATAGATGTCCTATAGATCGCTTAAGCCAAACATAAAAAATCAGAGAGAGCGGCATACGATATGTTGTCATAATATGGTGGATCTGTGATGATAGCATCAAAGAACTCATCTGGATAAGGTAATTCTGTGGCAGATGTACGAACTATATCTATTTTTCTTAGTGAACTACTGTTATTATTGAGATTCCTTAGGATATTAAGAGTCTGCTTTAAAGTATACTTCCAAGTTCCTACATTTGACCAAAAAGGATTAACCTCAGCAAAATCCCAACGCATTGGAATTGCTTGACCTTCAATAAAGACAGAAAGCATACCCTCTTTATACCATAGAGATGAAGTACAATTATAGTGAGCCATTTGACTTAAAATCAATGCAAGAAATGAAACATATATTTGTGATTTCTCCTTTTCGACTTCGTTGATTTCTCTATGGGAATTTCTTACCCACTTCGTAAAAGTCAAAAGTGCAAGAAGTTGACGAGGAGTAAACATATCAACATAAGTCGGCATTCCATACATGGGAAGTTGATCTGCAGACTTGTCAACTAAGGGTTCATTAGGTATGGTTAAACCTGTTTCTTCACAAAGTTTATTAATCCTTTTCCAAATTTCTTCTTCATCAGGTATTAAATCTTTGGAACCTCATCTGCAGATAAATAAATTTTTCCAGTTCTTCCCTCTTCTGTGCATACAACCGCCATAAGTTGCTTTCCTATTCTTTTCGCCTGTCCTTCTTGCTTTACATAGTCTGAAGTTATAGTTGTGCCACAAAAAATACAAGTGGCATCTCCCTTCCTTGAAAACCTTCCAGGATCAAAACCAAACTCTCTAATAGCCTCTTTCTCTGTTTTGACAAAGCTTGAAAAAACAGTAAATTTTGGCCTCTTACTTTCTAGATCGGGAGTAACTTTCAGAGCAATATATCTTCCCAATTTTTTACATAACCACGTTTGCCTTACAAGGGGAACAACTGCACCACAGGCAGGATTCTTACATCTCACAGTCCTTGTCCAAAGATAGGCAACAGGAGTCAAAGTCTTTTTACTTTTAGGATCTATAACGGGTTTATATAGATCTCCAATTTCCTCCTTTGCTTTTTCAATAACCCATTTCCCCCACTTTTCAACTTCTTCAACGAGTCTCTCTCCATATTTTTAAAGTAGCAAGCAGAATAACATAGGCTACAAGGTTTAGTTCTACAGCATAAGTTTCACAACCGAGCCCTAATGTCTCTAAGGGAATCGAACCACCACCAGCAAACATATCAAGAATTCTGGGTTTTGGCGCTTTTCCCTCTTCTATATCCTTTACTGTGATTTTTTACCGGGTTCTTTTGAGAGCCTCTCTGCATGTGCCTCATATATGTGCCTTATCGCTTCTTTTACAGTATGAGGATCTGCCCGATATTTACAAAGTCTCTGAATAAAAGCTGACTTTGGTCCCCTACCATTTTTTTCTTTTGGTGCAGGAACTAATGAAGAATAAACAGCAGCACGGCAAGCAACAAGGTGTCTTCTTGCCCACCATAAATGAAGCCTAGATATATGCCCCTGCTTTATATTTTTTTCTCTTGCAGCCTCTTTACTAATCTCCTTTATTGGCAAATAATCCTCAATTAACCTCTTGTCATTATTCATGCTATACCTCCAATTTAAATTTCTGAATTTCTTTCCCATCAATCTCATAGTGACTTATTGATTTTATTTCTTTAGCTGCATATTCCAAATTATGAGCTGGGTCAGGTATTGTAACAATTTCGTAGTCAGGACTTGTAGGATTCCATACAACGTATAGCCAGTAAGTTTCCTTTAGCTGTTTTGCCTTTAGCCACTCGTTTATAGTAAAGCGAATATTTTCTCCCTTTTTTCTTGCCTTTACTTCAATTCTTCTTACTTCACGATATCCTGTTTCAGGATCAACAGGTCCTAAACTTCTTATATCAAACCCTAATTTTTGACTTGAGACATCCTCGGGCTCCCAACCCCTGCCTTTTTCATATTCCATAACTATTTTCATTGCAGCTTGTTCACTTTTAAGCTTTTCCTCTTCTTTTTCTACGAAGTCCGAAATCTGCGAAATATCAGGCGGCAAAACAAAAAAGGAAGCTATATGAATTATTGGACCAAACCGGAGAGTAGTCATTTCCTTTACATTCTCAAGTTTTTCTTTTTTTATTCTATGTAAATCCTCTATTTCTTCCTCCATTTTTTTAATCTCCTCTTCACTTTTCCCCTCAGCCTTTGCCTCCATTATTCTACGTTCAAAGGCAAATACTCTTTCATCGTAAGATTTCTCAAGATAATCTCTGATAATATCTGCGTTCCTCTTTCTCTCCCTTAAAATTTCTTTTCTTTTTTCATATAAATGATTAGTCATCAAATAATCTTTGACTTTGTTAAGATCAAATGTAAGTTTTTGATCGAAATTTTCTTTATAGGGGACAAAGTCATGAATAATATCAGGCGGTATCATCGAAAATTCACCGCTTTTGCTCTCTCTTACCGCACACAATTCCTTATAGACTATACTATCTTTACTATCAACGATTGCAAACTCTAAGAAATGAATCCAATAAAACTCCGAAGTATTTAAATCAACTACTACAGCATATTTTCCCTTAGCATAAATTGGATGACCAGGGCTTACAAGAACAGCATCAACATGTTGATCCTTATCGAGATCTTCTTTATGAAAAGTTATTTTTGGATACTTATCTAAAGGTTTCCCAAATCGTCTAACTGATTCAAGAGAGTCTGAGCGAAAATCTGCTGGAACATAAGGAATCCTTAATAATCCATCTGCTCTCTTTTTCAACTTTTAGTCCTAATAGCTCAGCTGCTTTTTTGAAGTACCTTTCAACATATTCAGGCATGAGTCTTTTTCCTCTGCTTCAAAATTTTCCCTTTGAAATCCTGAAAAGTCGACATAGGCACGGGCTAAGGCTATACCTGTCATCTTTTCATACTCCTTCAATTTCTCCGGATCAATCCTGTCAATAATTTCAAGGTACTCTTCAAGACGATGAGGGTTGTAGGCAGCCTCCCTTAAAGTTTCAGCTAAATCTACTTTATTTATTGAAAGGATCTCGCCGATTACATCATAAACTCTTTTCTCCCCTAGCGTTCTTTTCATTTTTTCAATCTTATCAAGAAGTTTTTTAGAACTATACCTTCAATTATGGGTTTCCCATTTACAGATTCTTCTGCGACAAAGTTAAAAACGTAGACATCTCTTTTTTGTCCTATTCGGTGGACTCTTCCCATTCGTTGTTCAAGACGTGCAGGATTCCAGGGTAAGTCGTAATTAATAACAAGATGGCAAAATTGTAAGTTTATTCCCTCGCCTGCTGCCTCTGTAGCTATACAAATTTGAGCGTTGGTTCTAAATTCTTCCTGAGCTCTTTTCCTTTCGTTAACATCCATTCCGCCATGAATTTCACAAGTAGAGTATCCCCAACTTTCAATGTGCCCCTTTGGATAACGGAGTGTATCTCTCTGTTCGGTGAAAATTAACAGTTTCCGCTACTGTCCTTTAGTTCTGAAAACTCTGCTCTTTCTAAACACTCCTTTAATGCATTTAATTTGGTGTCAATTGCCCTTTTATATACACCTTCTGCCTTATAAACTAGCTCTTTTAGAACCTCTATTTCTTCTTTTAATTCTTCAATCTTATTTGCAGGAGAAAATTCGTCTGTTAATTTATCAGCAGTTTTCTCATCCAAATCAGAGTCGTCACTTTCTTCATCAAGCTCTATATCCCTAGTTTTTTCCAATAGCTTATACCCTTCATCACTTGGCAATTTTTCTAATTCGCTTAAAAGTCTTTTCTGTTTTCAAGTCTTCGTTCGAGGGTTTTATAGATAGCGTAGGTAGAGCTTGCAAGACGTCGTTGAAAGATAGTTCTTGTAAGTGCAATACTTTGCCTTAGATGTCCTTCACCTTCTAAAGCTAAAAATCGATTTAGATAATTTGTTACTGCTTCGTATAACTCATATTCTTCTACCGTAACCTTGAAAGAAATAGTTATAGTATGTCTTTTTGTAAATAGAGGTTTTCCTTGTAGATCACGTAAATCTTCTTTTAATCTTCTTAAGATCCAGGGATTATTTTTATCAGAAAAAACAAGGGTTTTAATTTTTCCAATTTCATTTTGAAATTTATGTGGTTCTGGAAAAACGTCTGGATCAAGTAATCTTAAAAAGTGGCAGAATCTCTCGTCATCACCGTAGTGAAGGAGTTGCTGTAAGTAAAAGTAAGTGATTTGGTTTTAATGAGAGTTTTTCTACAAGTTGATAACGTTTAGTTGCCTCACGTTGAGGTGCTCGGTCACTTCTTCTTTTGGTGTATGCTGAGCATTTGTGGGCCTCATCAACGATAACAATATCCCAGTTTTGCTGCCACACCTTCTCCCTTACTTCTGGTCTTTTTGCATAGTCCATAGATACTATTATTTGATTTTCCCTTTGCCATATATTTATAGCCTATTTTTTGTCAAGTTCAGAATCGACTATTATGAAATACTCATTAAAAAATCTTAGGAGTTCATCTTGCCACTGAATTTTTAGATTAGCAGGAACAATTATTAAAATCTTTTCTATTCCGAAGCGTAATTTAAGTTCTTTGATCAATAGTCCAGCCATTATGGTTTTTCCAGCTCCAGGGTCATCGGCTAAAAGAAAACGTAAGCGTGGTTGAGGTAACATTTTTCCGTAAACTGCCTCTATTTGATGAGGTAAAGTTCGAATACCCGATAAACTAACTGCAAAGTATGGGTCATAGGAATAGGCATTACGAATGCGATAAGATTCAACTTAAAGAGTTAAATAATCTGGATCTACAGGCTTTATATCCTCAGATATTATCTTGATCTCATTTAGCTCTTCACCAGATAAAACAACCTCTTCAAGATAGCCGTCAACTCTTCTCACTAAAAATTTGAATTTAGTGCCTATAAGGGTTACATCTTCAACTTCTACGGGTTCTGGGAAATACTGTGATAGGATTATTCTTTTTTCAAGAATTTTTCAATCTTCATATTATTTTCATAATTAGTAAACGGATTCATAATCTTACCTCATTTCTTTAAATTTTAAGACTTTAGGAGTATCTTTTCTGACTGTCTTCCATACTGCTTTATAATCTCCAAGATATTCGTAAACCAATTTATTTTTGATCTCTAATTTAACACTTTGCACTTTACTCACAACGACTTTGGTTATAATTTTAAGCTTTTTCTCAATATTTTCCCAAACACTTGTGTACTTTCGTAGCACTTTAAATTAAAGGTTTTAGTAATTAAATTTTTCCGGTCTATAAGATTTTCATAAATGCCTCTAAAGAATGTTCTTAAATAGTTTTATTGAATCTCTAAGCAGAAAATTTGAGTTTGATAGTAGTTATGAAAGAGTGCGATTCCCTTACCTTAGAAGAATTTTTCAAAATGGAGCATTTTCACCCTATATGTTTCACTGAATTTTCTACTTTTAAAAAAATTTGGTTTCTTTTCTTTACAAAACTTGTCAAAAAAATCTTTAAACTGTTTTGCCCTGATATATCGGAGTCACAACTCCTTTGCTTTCTTACTACTGGGTCTTCCTCCTTTGGGAATAAGAAACTTTATTCTCTACCCAGACTCTATATTTTTTGTAAATGAAGAGTATATCTAATTACTCCAAAAAGACCTTTCCCCATCCCTCCTCTTTATCAAGAAATCTAACAAGTTGTAACTTCTCTAAAACAATTTCCTTAATTTTTATTCTGCACTAACTTTCTTTTTGACTTTTTAACTTTCATATTTTTTTCAAAAATTCTCTTATATATGGATTTGTTTTAATTTCGGCTTTTAAATTGGTCATGTCGCCATGCCCTGGAAAAATTTCAACTTCTTCTCCTAATAGAAGTATTTTTTAAAAGTATTGATTTGATTAATTCTTTGAAACTGCTCCCCGGAAAATCTACTCTTCCAACAGTTCCTTTTCCTCAATCTCTATAACTTATTCTTTTTCCCTCTTCACGAAACATTTTAACATCTTCACCTTCTCTCTTTGTTTATCCCACTTTTTTGCAATCTCACTCTTTTCAACATCTAAATCTCCGAACTTTTTCTTCAGTTCTCCTAATTCTTTGTCAAGATTGAAAAGATATTCAGGATTAAATTCATAACCTCTCTTTTTTAAGCGCCCGAATCAAAATCCCTTTTTCTCCCTTAGATATTCTTTTGAAATCATAGGATATTAATCATAATGAACATTGAAAAAAATTTGAAAAATGTCTTTTAATTTTATTATGCACGCTGATTTTTAGGGGGGGCGATGAATAAAATAATTCTTAAATGTAAACTAGTTACCCCTATGTTTATGGCGGGGGCAGATAGTAGAACACCTGAACTTAGGGCTTCGGAATTTAAGGGAATGATGCGTTGGTGGTGGAGAGCCATAAAGGCTGAGGATAATATTGAAAGATTAAAGGAGGAAGAATCTAAAATTTTTGGCGGAACCGAGGAGGGAAAAAGTAAGTTGAAAATCGTAATAAATACTTTGAGTATCTCTACCGGAAATGATATTAGCAGGGAGATAAACAATTATAGAGGATTAAGATATCTTTTTTACTCTACCTTTGCGTTAAGAACTCGTGGTGAGCAAATATTAAGGAGTTATTTTACAGAAGGTACACAGTTTTTAATAACTCTTTCTTCGAATGATGAAAAGAGTTTTGAGATCGGAGTTGCATCTTTATGGCTTGCGATATTTCTTGGAGGATTTGGAACAAGAGCAAGGAGAGGAGGAGGGAATATTGAAATCTTGGATGCTCAGAGAAATTTTAAAAATGAAGGATTTGACTTAAAGTGTCAAGCTAAAAACAAAGGAGAACTTAAAGACTTTATTCAAAATAATATTCAAACCATAAAAGATATCTGTGGTCAAGGAAACGGCACGAGAAAATACACAAACCTTAAAAACGCAAAAATTTTTATATTTGACCCAAAAAATAATTGGAAAGATGCTTTAAATTTCCTTGGAGAAAAATATAAAGATTTTAGGAATGAACACAGAGATGAGATTTTCAAAACAGCTGCTTTTGGGATGCCTGTTATGCATTCAAGATTTACAGTAAGAATGGTTCCTTATAGAGAGGAATCAAAAGATGCGTGCCTTTCAGATCGCTGGGCATCACCCCTTATATTTAAAGTTATAAAATCAAATAACCTCTATTTCCCAGTTGTCGTTAAACTATCGGCAGGAGGAGTGCATTTTGTTGGTAAAGAAGTAAAGGTAGGTAATAAATGGAAATTGGACGAAAATGCAAGAGTATTTATAATGAGAATAGACGAAAGATTAATAGAGAATTTTTTGAATTCTTTGCCACAAGATAGGGAGGAGTTAAACCTATGACCCACTTCACTGAAAAATTAAAGTCTTTTTTACATGACCCAATTGATAAGTGCTTTGATATCCCTTTACATTTAGAAAGAGCAAAAAGTTATGCTGAAAAACTT
>JBCNVI010000007.1 GCA_039630235.1 Candidatus Hydrothermales bacterium
ATTTTTTTAATCTATTTTGTTCTTTTCCAATGGGAACCTCATACAGGTGAAAAATTAATTGTGACTCTTCCTTATATGGAAAAATGTGAGATTGATGGAATGATTTCTTCTTATGAAGAGTTAAATAGTGCGAAATTTGAAAACTTTACTCAAATAGAACCTCAAGAGGAATGGAAAGAGGCCTCTGTCCCTACAGTAGTATATATAGGGTAATAGTGAAGAATGGATTTATTTGGGATTTAAATGTTTTGAAAAGGAAATAAATTCGATAAGAGCAGGTTATGCCAAAAGAGATGAATTTTCTCCTATACCTAATGATAGAGTGAGTGTTTTTATAGATACTTATAATCGTTTAAAGAATGCATATGTATTTGCTGTAAATCCCTCTGGAGTTCAATATGATGGAATATACACTCCGGAAAGAGATGTAGATTTTTCTTGGGATACTCAATTTGAAAGTAAAACTGCTATTTATGATAGTTTTTGGGTGGCTGAAGTTAAAATCTACTTCTCTTCTTTAAAATTTCCTTCCGCTAAAGAGCAAAAGTGGAGGATCCACCTAAGAAGGTTTAGGCCAAGAGGTGAGTCTGAAGTATTTTCTTGGGCACCAATTGATAGAAATAATCCTTCCTTTTTGGGACAAGCAGGGATCATTATTATTCCTTGTCCTTTCTCAAAGTGGCTATAGAAAGGATTTAAAATATCTAACAGATAGAATAAAATTCAGTAATACAGGACTAACTGTAAAATGGAATATATTTTTAGATTTGATTTGTGATTTTACAATTAATCCCGATTATGCTCAGATAGAAACTGATGCCCCTCAGATAGATGTAAATAATTCCTACGCCCTATATTATTTGGAAAAAAGACCGTTTTTTATGGAAGGAAAGGAGCTACTTGAAACGCCCCTGAATTTGATATATACAAGAAGCATACTCTCACCTATTTACGCTCTTAAACTTACGGGCAAATTTAGTGAGAAAGAATTAATATTTCTTTCTGCAGCTGATAAATACACTTCTTATATTGTTCCCTCAGAATATAGAAGCTGGGTTGCATTTACGAACAATTTGTCTTTGTTAAATATTTTGAAAATAAAAAGAGAAATTATAAACAAAGAGTCGTATGTAGTATTATTACTTGCTCATAGAGAAGTAAGTGATAGGGCTAATAAAAGGTTTCAGAGTTTTAATCGTTTATTTGGTTTTGAGTTAAGAAGCAGATTTCATACGCACTATTATATTCATTATGAATTTGGGTATTCTAACGTTAGAGAGCCACGGGAGTCTACAATTTGTGAAGAATTTAATGGTGAAAATTTAAGTGGATTTTCGCACTTTTTAAATACTGGGATGCTTTTTAAATATTTTAACTCTTTTTTAAGGTATACAAGTATTTCCCCAACTTTTAGATCGGGTTTTGGATATATTACCAAAAATAATTTCCATTCAATTACAGCGGGTATAGGTTTTAATTTTTACCCTGATAAATTATGAATTACTTCAACGCACCTACTTTTTATTTTTTCAAGAAACGAAAATTTTGAAAAAATCGAAAAAATAAGATTACTTGGGCCACGCGTCGAATTCCATTTTAAGGGACAAAATATGTTTTTTATAGAATATTATTCTATTCCTCATTGTTTTTATGGGGGAAAAGAGTTTAACAATTTATTTGAATTCTCTGCTTCAAACATAAATTCTTATTTCAAAAAAATTAGCTTAGAATTAAAAAATATTTTCAGAAGAACAATAAATTATTCTAATCTTACCCCTGCCTACTCTTATTATCTTATTTTTTCTTCTTCAATTAACATAATTTCGAATCTAACAGTTGAATGGAGGGTGGAAAGATATTTTCTGTATGATAAGCCGTGGAAATCTACGATATATGACGAAACCACTTTAGTAAATAAAATTACATATCAGATTATGCCCTCTCTTCGCTTTAGAAGTATCTCTCAATTTTACACGAGAACGAAAAATTTAGTTATTTTTCCCCTATTTTCTTACGAACCTATTCCTTTTACAGTTTTTTACATCGGAGCAAATGTAAATGTAGCAAAACTAGACAAACCCTTTGGAATAAAAGGGTCTAATCATCAAATCTTTTTAAAATTTCAGTATCTTTTTAAAATTTAAAAAGGAGGGGATAAAATGCAGCTAATAATCACATTCTTCGTTTTAAAAAAGGTATTTACTGATTCAACCTTACTACACATTCCTTTTTTAACCTGAAAATATAGATATAGAAATATAGATATAGAAAATGTGGATGGCAGTATCGTTTTTAATTATTCTCAGCATGTTAAAACGCCTGTTATGCTCATAAAAAAGAGCGCAAAGGGAGAAAAGGAAGAGTTTCTGGAGTGGGCTAAAGAAGTAGAAATTATAAAAAGAGAAAATAAAGAAGAAAGAGATTTAAAAATCATAATAAAATTTTCTGAAGAAAAAAGGTTTGAAAAATTAGAAGAGAAGAAGGTTGAAATTAAGGTCACTCTTCCTGAAGGCACAAGATTGGAAGAATTAGAAACATCCATTGTAAATGGTGTAATTTTAATTTCAAATTTACATAGTAAATTATACGATGTTTCCTGTGTTAACGGGTACGTAAACCTTCAGGAAATAAGGGGAGCGGAGAATTTGAGATAGTGAACGGAAATATGGAAATGCTTGTTTCACATAACGAAGAAGTAAACTGTAACGTAAATATAGTAAACGGTAATGCCTATTTATTTATAAACGATTTCACTAAGGTAGATTGTAAAGTAAAAAATGGAGAGATTTATGGAGATATTGGATATAAAGAGGTTGAGAATAAGCAGTATATAAAATGTGACGTTGTTAACGGATCTATAAAAATTAAAAGAAAGAGATAATCGGGTCTCTATAGAGGAAAAATCAAAAAAGATTAACAAGAGGATCCTTAAGTGTAAGAAGGGGTTCAATTTTCCCTACTAGAGGCTTTCATGACGAACGTAATACAACTCCAGAAAATCTTACAGGATCTATTTCGGCTATAATTCTAAAATTTCAGAAGATAATGGTCCTGCTTTTGGAATAGGTGAGAAGTTTGTTTTATACTTTTGGACTTTACACTGTTTGTAGCTTTTGAATTTTAACCTTTATAAACCTTTTCTACATTTTCAGCTATTTTACCCCAATCAAAATTCTTTGAAAAGAGAAGTGCCCTTTCTTTTAATCTTTCCCTTTTAATTTTGTCATTTATCAAAAGCTCTATTTTCTCTGTAAGTTCCCTTTCATCTTTATTTTTAAATAAAAGCCCGTTTTGTTCGTTCTTTACAACTTCATTGTATCCCTCAATATCAGAACATATAACAGCTAATCCAGATGCCATAGCTTCAATTAAAACAATCCCAAAAGTTTCACCCCCTATAGCCGGAGAGACATAAATATCTGCACTCCTATAAATAACAGGAAGCCTTTCTGGCTCTACATATCCAAAAAACCTTACATTTAAATTATTTTCCTCAGAGAATTTTTTCGCTAATTCAAAAAGAGGACCTGTTCCCACCATCCAAAACTCAACCTCTTTGTAGCCTCTTTTTCTTAAAAGTAAAGCTGCATTTAAAAATATAAAAGGCCCCTTCCTTGGCTCAAATCTACCAACATAAAGAACTACATCCCCCTTCTTTTTAATTCTTTCTCCCTGAGGACTAAATTTTTTTGTATCAACTCCGTTTGGAATTATCACATATTTACCAAAGGGAAAGTATTTTCTAATTTCTCTTAGAGCTTTCCTCGATACACATATTACACTTTCTAACCTTTTAAAGCTTTCCTTATAAAAAATTCTTGCTAATCTATAAAAATTAAATCCTATAAAGGCTGTGTGAAAGGTAGCTATGTTTTTTGATCGAGAAAAAATAAGTGCATGGTAGGGCAAGTTGTGTCCTAAGGGCCCGTGGGTGTGTACGACATCAAAATTTTCTTTAAAAATCTCCCTTAATTTTCTTCTTAAATCCTTTTCCCAAGTAAATGTTACCTGTGTAAAGTTTAGAGGTAAAATTTTAATCTTTCCAACTCTTATAACATCTTTTTCTTCTTTTTCTCCTTCATAGTGAGCTGTTAGGATTTTTACATAGTGTCCCCTTTCCCTTAAGTGTCTTGATAGATTATACATGTGTTCTGAAACACCTCCGGGAAAAGGATAATAGGCATCAGAGACCATCAAAATTTTCATTTATACTTTTTAAACAATAACGATTCAATTTTTACTAAAATTTCAGGAATTTTTGTTCCTTTAAGTAAGTATGAAAGAGAAAGACTATCAAGTAAATGTATTAACCAAAGAGTTATTAAGATAGAAACTATAAAGAAAAGTAAGGCACCTAAAATTCTATTTAAAAAAGAAAGGCCCAGTCCTTTTATTGCTTTCTCCCCTATTCTGAAGAATATGGAAAGCAAAGTTATCGACAGGGAAAAAATTAAAAAAAAGGAAACAAGGTCTCTGAAGGGAACAGATTTTGGCAAAATGGTTTTTAACTCAAAAGAAAGGTTGTATGATAAAAAAAGGGAAAAGGCGAGGGAAAAAATACCAGTAACTATACGCCAAATACCTAAAAGAGCACCTGCTAAAAGTGAGATAAGGAAAAAAAGTAAAATTATAAAGTCAATAACATGCATTCTCCTAAATTATATCGTTAAAATATTATATATGTCATTTAGCCTTATCTTCAGAGAGACTCTTTTAGGAATAAAAAATAATCTTAGAATGGCATTTACAAGTATTTTTATAATGGCCTTTTCCCTTTTTTTCTTTATGTTTTTCGTAATTTTAACCTTGAATTCGTTTAGTATAATTTACGAAAGATCAAAAAATATAATGTTTGAAGTATACCCTGTTGAAAATCTCGATAAAAAAACCTTGAATATTCTATCTGACATTTTAAAATCTTTAAGGGGAGTTGAAAAGGTTGAATACGTAGATTCAGAAAAGGGGAAAAAAATTTTTGCACAAGAATTCCCGGAATACAAAGATTTACTCCTTTTATTCGATGAGGAAATTTTCCCTCCAAAGTTTACACTACATTTAAAACCATACATGCTTTTGGTCGGAGAAATTCAAGATCTAAAATCATTCATTCTAAGGTTACCCTTTGTAAAAGAAGTATACTTTGGCGAAGAATATATTCTCAAAGTTTTTAAAGTTCTCTTATTTCTTGTATTTATCGATATTTTCTTCTTTTTTTTCCTTTTATTTCTCCTTTCCTTAACAATTCTTCAAACATTGCGTCTAACTATAAGATCAAGAATTAATCTAATTGAAATTCTTTATCTAATTGGTGCAGATAAAGAATACATTAGATCTCCCTTTGCGCTTGAGGGTTTTCTCTATGGACTTTTTGGATCCCTCTTAGCTAACCTTTTTATTTTTACTTTTATACATCTTTTAAAGAAAATTTTTGGTATAACCTTAGAGTACTTTTTCCCAGTATTAATAATAAACATTGCCTTCGGAGCTTTACTTGGTTTTCTTTCATCCCAAGTTGCCCTCTCCGATCTTAAGGAAATATGATTCTTCTTCTTATTTTCTTAGAAACTGGCTTAAAATCAAAATTAGATTCTTTAAATTCTGAGTTAAGAAAAATTCGTGAAGAAAGAAAGATCCTTGAAAAAGAAGAGATAAGGACACTTTACTCATTAGAATCTCTAAACAAAGAAATTAATATATTAAACGAGATTGAAAAATCACTTATAAATGAACGCCTTTTACTTGAATACCAGGTTTTTAAACTCGAAAATCTAATTAGAGAAAATGAACTCGAACTAGAAAAGACTAAAAAATTTATAAAGAATTTTTTAGTATCCCTTTATAAATACGGCAGAATAAACCCTTTAAATATAATTAAGGGTCAAGGATCCTTTTTAAGTTACTATACAGGGATTTTAGCTGTCAAAAGGGGTATAGAGTTCAAAGAAGAAGTACTTAAAAAAGGCAGTTTACTTTTAAAAGACCTTAGAGAAAAAAAGGAAGTTTACGATAAAAAAGTTAAACACCTTTTAGAAATAGAGGAAATAACCTCAGAAAAGAAATTGGAACTTGAAAGTTCAAAAAAGGAAAAGGAAAAAATTTTAAGTCAAATAAGAAAAAAAAGAAAAGATCAAGAGAAACTTGAGTTAGAGCTTGTTGAACAAGTTAAAAAATTTGAAAAACTTCTTGAAAAAATTGAAAAAGAAAGAGTGGCTCAATTAAAAAGAGAACTACCAGAGAGTATACCAAGAAAAAAATTTGGTTGGCCTATAAAAGGGGAAATCGTATCATACTTTGGCACTTTGTGGCATCCAGAATATAAAACAAAAGTTAAAAACAACGGAATCGACATTAAGGCTAAACCAGGAGAAAAGGTAGTATCAGCAGATGCAGGTATTGTTGTATACTCTGACTACTTTATGGGTTATGGCCTTACAGTTATTGTTGATCATGGAGACGGCTTTTTTACAGTTTATTCTGGACTCTCAAGAGTCTATGTATCTCCTGGAAAAGCCGTCTCTAAAGGTGAACCTATCGGTGAAGTAGGCCTTTCTATATTTAGTTCACACTATACCCTTCACTTTGAAATAAGATACGGTGGAAAAGCTCTTGACCCAATTTTATTTCTACCCTTTGAAGGCTAACTTAAGTTTGTGATATAAATAATTGATAAATTGAAAAAAAAGTTGATAAAATAAATTAGCATGGAAAAAAATTATTACGAAATTTTAGGTATTAAAACTTTTGCAACAAGCGAAGAAATAGAAAGGGCTTATAGAAAACTTGTAAGAGAGTTTCATCCTGATAGATTCAAAAAAGAAGGAGAGGAGGCATATAAAAAGGCAGTTGAAAGATTTACCCTTATAAATGAAGCCTATAATGTCTTATCTGATTCAGAAAAAAGGAAAAAGTATGATGAACTTTTAAAAAAGGGAGAATTTACTCCTCCTCAAACAAAGGCAAAAAAAGTTCAAGCAAAAAATACTTTTAAGATGGGACTTGAAGCCTTTGAAAAGGGAGAATATAGTAAGGCATCTATGTATTTTAAGTCTTCTATCTTATTAGATCCAGAGCTTTTAGAGGCAAGAGCCTATCTTGCCTTAAGTTATGTGAGATCCGGAAGAAATAAATCAGAGGTTCTTGAAGTTTTAAAAATTTTTGATCATTACTTGGACAAGATTAATAACTCTGAACAGTTTTACCTTTTGGCAAGATCGTATCTTGCAATAGGAGAAAAGGGTAAAGCTAAGGAGATTCTAGAAAGAGGACTAAAAGTTTTTAAAAATGATGAAAAATTAAATAAACTCTATAAAGAAATAGGTGGCTCTATTTTCAAAATTTTTCCTTTTAAGTAGTATTCTCTTTTTTTCCACAATATTACAAAAAAATAAATGTTACATTGATTTTGAATCTAAAAGGTTTTTTTATTACAAAAAAGCGGTAGAGACAATTTTTCAACCTGAATCAGTATATTTTTACCTAAAAAAATTTCTCGAAATTTCTGATTTTAAAGATTCTATAAAAGTTTTGCCACTTTTTTTACTTGCAGGTATAGAGCTGAAAAAAGAAAAACTTTTAAACTATAAAAATTATTTTCCCTTCTTAGAAAAAGAAGTTATCGATCTTCTTACAATTTTTGAAAATATAGATAGTATATTCTTTGAGAAAAAGAACTTAAAAGATACTTTTTTGTATTTTGCCTATATTTTAAATGCGTTAAATTTTAAAAAAGATTTGGAATTAGATATCTCTGGAGCACAGACAGAGGTTCTTTTTTCCTATTCCCTTTTAAAATTTTATTCAGGTAAGATCATAGAATCTGAAAAATTGTTTAAAAAAATTTTAGAAAATAAAAGTATTTATCAAAGCGCACTATATGATGACGTTCTTTATTTTTTAAGCCTTATAGAAAGACTCAAGGAAAATGAAAAGATGGAGCTATTTTATCTTGAAAAATTAAGGGATGAGTGTCCACTAACTCCCTATAAAGAAGAGATGTATCTTAGATTTTTAACTATTCACTTTGAAAGGGGAGAGTATTCAAAGGTCCTTAATTTAAAGAAAGAAGTTAGCCCTTTCATAGATAGACTTATACCTTACTTTTATGCAGCCTATGTTTTTGAAGGGAATATAGATTCAGCTGAGACACTAATATTAAGGGAAAGGGATATACAAAAAAGAGACTCTATAAGATACTTTACTGAAAATAAACTCATCAAAAAAAGAAAATATGAAACAGCTGAAAAACTTCTCAAAAAATTTGAAAATACAGAAAATGACAGTTTCTTTAATTTAAAAACCAAGATATACTTCTTGATGGAAAATAAGGAAAAACTAAATGAAATTTTTTTAAAAGAAAAAAATCTCAAAAGAAAATCCCTTGTAAGTAAAAACCTAGGTAAACTGTTACTAAAAAGGGGAAATCTAAAAGAAAGTAAAAAGTATTTTGAATTTGCCCATGAAAATACAAAATCTGATGAGGATCTTTATTACTCTCTCCTTGTAAAATTAAAATTGGGGGAAGTAAAAGAGGAAAACTTTTACCTAGATTTCCTAAATAAAGCTAAAGACACTCTTTACATAAAAAAAGTGAGATTAGATTATCACTTTTATTTAAAAGGAAGGGGAAAATTTAAAGAGTGCGAAGAGAACCTCGTAAACTTAATAAAACTTACCTCCGAAAATGAGGAGAAAAAATTTTACCTTAAAGAACTTTTTGAAGTTGAAAGGTATGTTAAAAACGACAGTTTGTTTTTGGAAATTTTAAAAGAAAACACAAAGGGTCCTCTTTCTACCTTCAGTGCCTTACTAGCCTTTGATTATATGATAGAAAGAAACTTTGACGATGATAAAATCTTATCTTATCTTAAAGATTTTGAAATAAAAAATAATGAGACAGGGAGGGTTTTCTTTTTAAAACTAGGTGAGTTCTACTTAAAAAGAGGTAAAACAAAAGAGGCAAGTATATTTTTTAAAGATTTGATCTCTGTTTATGACTCAATTTCCTATAAGGCAATTATAAAGCTCGGAGAGATAGCAATACTTGAAAGAAACATTTTTCTCCTTGATACGTTAATCGATTACTTAGTTAGAGCACAGGTAAATAAGAACCCTTATATTTATTATTTTTTAGCTCAAAGAGAAGAGTTCAAAGGAAATGATGCAAAGGCCATTTTACTTTATGAAAAAGCTGCTGAAAACTTCAAAGAAAATAGGAATCTAGCTGCTAAAATGCTTCTAAAAGCAGCCATTTTATCTCCTAAAGAAAAAAAGGACCTTTACTTTAAAAGAGCTTTCATATTGGCTGAGGACGAAAAATTAAAAAGAGAAATAGAAGAATATTGGAAAAAAGAAATGTTTTAAATTTAAAATTAAAAATGTCTAAAGTTATTTTCTTTATTTTGTTAATTTTGGGTTTTTGTTTCAAAGAGGAAAGTATTAAACCATCAGAGATAAGGGTTGAAGTTTTAAATGCTACTGGAGAGATGCATCTCGCAAGAATTATATCTATGGAACTAAGAAGAATGGGATTTGATGTTATAAGATTTGATAATGCCTCAGATACTTTATCTAAAACTGTAATTGTTGAGAGAATAAGTCCTGATAAAAAGTATGCAAAAGTTCTAGCAAAATTTACAGGTATTAAAAGAATAGACTTTGAACCTGATCCCCAAAAACTAACTGATGTTTCTCTTATAATCGGTAAAGACTATAAAAAAATTTTTAAGGATCTACATTTAATTTGGAGATAGTAAAGTACATATCCGAAATTATATATAACAAAAAGGGAGAGGATATTCTCATCATTGATGTGAGAAATTTACTCAAGGGGATATGCGATTACTTTATTTTAGCCACATCTCTATCTGAGGATCACGCAAGAGCAATTGCTGATGAGATTGAAAGTAAGCTTAAAAAAAGGGGTATAAAGATCCATCACATAGAGGGTTACGAAAACGGCAAATGGGTCTTAGTTGATGCAGGAGATGTAATAATCCACATATTCGATGAAAAAACAAGAGCCTTTTATGACCTTGAATCCCTATACGAAAATAGTAGAAAAATAAAATATGACACGACTCTCAGAGATTGAAGAACTTATAAAAAAAATTGTTTTAAGCAGTTTAGAAAAAAATATTAATATAGAAGTATCTGAACCAGAGGTTAAGGGAATCGACACCGATATCTCTTTTCCAGCCTTTGGAATCCTAAGTGAAAGTAAATCAAAATTAGAAAAAATAATTAATGAACTTAAAGAGATAGACTTTTTTGAAAAAGTAGAACTCGTTAATGGATATGTTAATATAAAATTAAGCGATAACTTAATAGTTAATTCTATTAAAGTTCTTTTTAAAAATCCATCAAAGTTTTTCAAGGAGAAAAAAAAGGATGAAAAAGTTTTGGTTGAGTATATTTCAGCAAATCCTACTGGACCACTAAATGTGGCAAATGCAAGAGCTGCCTGCATAGGAGACCTTCTCTGCAAATCCTTCACCATTTCAGGATATGAATGTGACTCTGAGTACTACTACAACGATGAGGGTAAGCAAATTGACCTGTTAGAGATCTCTCTTAAAGAGAGAATCAAAGAGATAAAGGGTGAAAACTTTCAAATTCCTGAAGAGGGCTATCATGGTGAATACCTGAAAAAATTGGCAATTCAATACCTAAAAGAGAACCTGAACCTAAACTTAAGAGAATTTGCTTTAAAAAAAATAATAGAGATGCAAAAAAAATCACTAAAAAAATTTAAAACCGAATTTAAAAATTTTTATTACGAAAGTGAAATAAGAAAAAGTGGCCTATTAGAGGAAGCCTTAAAAAAATTAAGTGAATATACCTACGAAAAAGACGGAGCCCTGTTTTTTAAAAGCACAACCTTTGGTGACGAAAAGGACAGAGTTCTTATAAAATCTGACGGAGAATACACTTATTTTGCCGTTGACATAGCCTATCATCTTTCAAAGATAAAAAGAGGCTATACATATTTAATTAACCTATGGGGTCCTGATCATCACGGTTATATAAAAAGAATGGAAAGCGCTCTAAAAGTTTTATCTTTTAATAACTTTAAAGTTCTTATAGTTCAACAGGTAAACTTAAAAAGGGGAAACGAAATCGTCAGGATGAGTAAAAGAAAGGGAGAAATTTATACTCTCGATGATTTAATTAAAGAGGTCGGTAAAGACGCTGCAAGATTTTTTTTACTTTTAAGAGCCCCATCCTCACCACTAGATTTTGACCTAGAACTCGCAAAAAAAATGAGCGTTGACAACCCCCTTTACTATGTTCAATACGCTCATGCAAGATCAAATCAGGTTATTGAGTTTGCAAACAAAAAGGGTATTAAAAGTCTTGAAATTCCAGAAAAATTTGATCTTGATAAAAAAGAAAGAGAAATTCTAAAAAAGGTCTTTCTATCTCAAAATATTTACTCTAAAATTTGTAAAAACTTTTACACTCATCTTCTTCCTACAAGATTAATTGAAATTACTTCCCTATTTCATTCTTTTTATCAGTCAGAAAGGATTGTTGATGAGAAAGATCTAAGTAAAACTCAAAAAAGGCTCTTTGTTGTAAAATCACTCAAAAATTTTCTAAAATTTACTCTCAATTCTATGGGTATAAAGGCACCCCTGGGAATGTAATGGATGCTGTAGTTCAATGTATAAAGGTTTCAAAACTCTATGAGAGAAGATTTAGAGCACTTTGTGATGTAAATTTAGAGATTAAAAAGGGAGAATTTGTTTTTATTGTAGGTCCTACAGGCGCTGGAAAAACAACACTTTTAAGACACATATACATGGCTGAATTTCCTGACGAGGGTGAGGTAAGAGTTTTAAACTTTTCTTCAAGACATGTTACAAGAAAAGAGATAAATTTTTTGAGAAGAAAAATAGGAGTAATTTTTCAAGATTTTAAGCTTCTGCCTGATAGAAATGCCTTATCAAACGTATCACTTGCTCTTGAGGCAATAGGTGAATCTTCAAAGAAAGCAAGAGAAAAAGCTTTAAATGTTCTATATAATCTTGGAATGCTTTCAAAAGCTGAAAAAAGTATACATGAACTTTCTGGAGGTGAAAAGCAGAAGTTAGCAATAGCAAGGGCTCTTGTAAGAGAACCTGTGATACTTATAGCTGATGAACCGACAGGAAACATAGATCCAAGTGCTCAAGAGGAGATAATGTACTATCTTCAAGAGATCCATTCAAAGGGAACTACAATTTTAATGGCTACTCATAATTATTCCCTAATTGAAAGAATAAAAGTGAAAAGAGTTATACATATGGAGTTTGGAAAAATAAAAAGAGAAGAAAAATGATTTTTTGCTTGATATTTTTCTTAAAGTTTTATTAAAATAAATTATGTTTGACTTAACCCCTCAGCAAGAGTTTTTATATATAAGACTTTCTAACCTTATACTCCTTCTTGCCATATTTTTACTTTGGCTTTCCTTTATGTTTGCTGGCATAATTGCAAGGAGGTTTGAGAAGGTTTTAAAACTCAAAACCGGGTGGTTTTTCATAATGGTAGCTCCTACTGGTCTTTTTCTCTATGGAATATTTTCACTCTACTCAGCTCTTCAAGGTAAAGTAAAGTTAACTCCCTTTGAAAGCCTAATCTCTTACGGTCTTTTTTTTATTGGTTCCCTCTTAACTTTTATAAGCTTGAGAAGTTTTTTAAATGTAGTAAGGGGAGGATTTAAAAGATGAGATTTGATATAAAAGCAGAAATTCTCTTTTTTGTTGGCACAATTTTATTTATGTTTTCACTTTTCTATTTCTCCAGTATACTTTCCAGAATGCTTACACTTTTGAAAAAACCTAAGTTTTTATCTATTTTCCCACTTATTGGTGCCTTTTTTCTTTTCCTTGTATCTCTAATTCACTTTTATAAAATTATTTTTGTTTATCCACGATTAAAAGTAGCTGGTTTTGAACTATTTGAAATTATTTTAAGCTCTTTTCAACTCAGCTTTTTTGAGAACCTATTTTTTTTAATAGGAGCTTTCTTTTCATTTTTAGCAACATCTATCTATCTTTATTGGGTATCAAAATGATAGTCTTTTTAAGAAGGTTTCAGGTTCAATTCCATAAAGATAATTTTAAAAAATGAGTGGAATTATAACACTATTTTTGATAGGTCAGCAAGGCGTAATAGAGAGCCTTGTAGACTATTTCCATAAGGGTGGTGGAGTTATGTGGCTTTTGCTAATTGTTGCCATACTCTCAGTTGTTATAATCATTGAAAGATTCTACACCCTTTTTAGACTAAGAACAAATCCAAGAAGATTTGTTGTTAACGTTATTGACTTACTTGAAACAGAGGGTTTATCTAGTGCCATGGACTATTGTTCAAAAAATTCCTCTGTTGTTGCAAAAATTTGTCAGGCTGTTCTTGAAAAGGCTGGAAGTTCCAAAGAAATAATAGAGGAAAATGTTGCAAGAAGAGCAACCTCTGAACTTGCCTTTCTTGATAGAGGAATGCTTTGGCTTGCCTCATTTACAACTATAGCTCCCATCTTAGGATTTTTAGGAACTGTAACTGGTATGATAAGAGCTTTCCAAGCAGTAGCAGCTGCTGGAGAAGTTGAACCAACCCTTGTAGCTGCTGGGATTTCTGAAGCTTTAATTACGACTGCCACAGGCCTTTTGATAGCAGCACCTGTAGCAATTTTCCACACCTTTTTCTCCTCCAGGATAAACGCCTTTTCAAGAGAAATGGAAGAGGCAGCAAACACTTTAATTGAATATGTTTTAGAAGCTAAGGTAAAATAAAATTATGCCACTTTTAAAGGGAAAATTTAAGTACGAAGCAGAGATACCTACTGCTTCAATGGCTGATATAGCCTTTTTGCTCATCATATTCTTTATGGTTACTACCATATTCTCTAGGGACAGGGGCCTAAAAATTATTCTGCCAGAAAAGTCTGAAGAAAGAGTTGTAAAAATTAAAAAAGAAAATCTTTTATCCATATTTATAAATCCTGAAGGAAAAATCTTTTTCAAAGATGAACTGACTGAAACTCCCTTTAACATGCTAAGGGAAAGGATTAAAGGCGAAATACTCAATAATCCAGATAAGATCGTAATTTTTATTAAGACTAACATCAATTCTGACTATAATGTGATGATAGATGTATTCGATGAGGTTTTGCTCTCCTATGAAGAGGTAGACTCAATAATGTGGAAAAAGGGGCTTCTTGATAAAAACGATAACGGCGTCTTTGAAGATAATGAAAAAATACCAAGGAAAATATCAATTAAGGGCATAGGGGAAGAAACATGAAGATAGAAAGAATAGCAAAGCCTAAGGTAGTTATACCCACTGCTTCTATGGCTGATATAGCTTTTTTACTTATAATATTTTTCATGTTAACAACTGTTTTTAGAAAAGAAAGAGGACTTAAAGTTATTCAGTTTCCTCAAGCTGAACAGACCCAGAGGATAAGAAAGCACAAACACCTTGCTTACATTTGGATTTCTTCTAAAGGAGACCTTTTCGTACACGATTTACCAGTAGACACAAGTTTTATAAAAAAAGAATTTAGAAGACTAATCTTTGAAGATCCTCAACTTCTTACGATGATAATGGCTGATAAAAGAGTTAAATATAAATACGTTAATATGGTAACTGAATCACTAAGAGAGGCAAAAGCCCTCAGGATAAGTTTTAGAACAGATTTTGAGAAAAGATGAAGTTTTTGTTGAAAAATATCTTATTTTTTTTATAAAATAAAACTATGCTTGACCCAAGAGAGAAGAACGACCTTGTTACCCAAATAGCCCTTTCACTAACCCTTATCCTTTTTATTGTGCTATTTTTAGGGGTAAGGGTTAGTGTTAATCCCTATGTGCCAAAGGGGCAGAGAGACATACTCATGGAGAATATTCAAGAAAAGCTCGAGGAGATTGAGCTTCCTCAACCACCACCAAAACCAAAATTGCCTGTAGAAATTGAAGAAGCAGAGGAGGAAGAAGAAGAAAACGTTCAGGAGACGATAGAGGAGGGCACAGCTGGTGACGTAGAGATTGACATACCTTTGCCTGAACCAGGTCAGATCTTTAATGAATTTGAAGTAGAGGAAAAACCTGTTTTAATAAAAAAGCCTGAGCCAGAGTATCCAGAAGTTGCAAGAAAGTTAGGGATACAAGGTAGCGCTAAAGCCTTAGTTATAGTTGGTCCAGACGGTAGAGTTATAAAGATAGAGAAAATTTTTGTTGATAACGAAATATTTAGAGAAGCCGTGGAAAAGGCAGCTTTTCAATGTTTATTTAAGCCTGCCAAACAGGCAGGCATACCAGTTTCAGTTAGGGTTGTTATTCCTTTTATATTTAGATTAACAAAATAGGGGAAGGGGGGGTAATATGAGGTTAAAAATAAAAAGTATTCTCCTGCTCGCAGGAATTTTAGTAAACTTCCTGTGGGCAGGAACAACAGGAAAAATCTCCGGTCGTGTTACCGACGCAACGACCGGAGAGGGTCTGCCCTTTGCAATTGTGAGACTAGTTGGAACCCAATTGGGCGCCTATACTGATGATCATGGATACTTCGTGATTTTAAAGGTTCCACCTGGTAAATATGATATTGAGGTAACCTATGCGGGTTATCAGCCAAGCATCATAAAGGGAGTAGTGGTAGAAGCCGATAGAACTGTTGAAGTAAATATAGCATTAAAACCAACAACTGTGGAAGTTCCTCCTATTGTTGTAGAGGCAAAAGAGGAACTGATCAGGGCTGATCTTCCTGAATCAAGAAAGATTATGAAGAAAGAAGAGGTGGCTCACATTCCTGTAATGAGTATCCAAGGCGTTGTAGAAATTTCTGTTGGTGTTGTAGAAAGAGGAGGCCTCCATATAAGAGGATCAAGACCTGATGAAGTTGTTTATGTTGTAAACGGTGTTGAAGTAAGAGATCCCTTTACAGCTTTTACAGCTCCTGGAATACCACTTCTTGCAATGGAGGAAGCTGGAGTTTCAACTGGTGGATTTGATGTGGATCAAGGAAGTGCAGCAGGTGGCATGATAAACGTTGTTACAAAAAGTGGAGGAGATAAATATAGTACTGAATATAGATTCTCAACTACAAATTTAAGTTTTCTTGGTGAGGGAATAAACAGCTTCTTAAATGCAGAAAAGGGTGACTATATCAGGGACTTTCTGCTTGGTATAAATAGGGACATGAAAACAGCTAAGGGAAAAAGACATAGAAGAGAAGAAATATTTAATGAGTTTTCATTCTCAGGACCGATTCCTTTTGTAAGGAGAGAGGCTGCTAACTTTTTAATAAGTGGTGATTATATTACACATAAGGGAAGATTTCCAGTTTACGCTGATGAGAAAAAGAGGATGAGAAACTATGGGCTTTCATGGAGGTTGGATGTAAGACCTTCAATTTATCTACTTCTTTACTTTACAGGTTTTTACAGATTTGAAAGGTTTAGATTCTATGATCCTCAGTTTAGATTGTTACCTGATTTAAGTTATGAATTCTTTAGGCGTATGATAAGTTTCTCTGGTGGAATAAACTGGCTTGTAGCTCAAAAGTATATGAATGAGATAACTTTTGGATTTTTCCAGAGAGCACAGAAAAGAAACGTGTTTGAAGACATGGACAGGGACGGTGTAGATGACTTTGATGATAGAGACCTTGATGGATTTGCCGAAATAGATATTGATTACTTTAAGAGAGTTTATTATGACTCTGTTAGGGGTACATGGGTTATAGATCCTAACTACTGGTATGGAATTGATTCTATAGCAAAGATGACCAAGCTAACAAGAAAAGATTTCAATGTTAACGAGAAAGAGGGTTATGTGGAACTTCCATTCTTCTGGTGGGAGGATTTTGTTTATGGTTTTTATCCTGGACAGAGTGCAGCACATCCTCAGTGGTGGCCAACTGATACGAACGCCCCCTTAAACAGGTACGGATGGGGTCAAAGTTTTGTTCAAGATTTTGATGTAATTGAAGTACAGCTTCCAGATGGAAGGATAGACACTTTTGTAGATATGCAAGGTGTGTATTATCCTTATCCATTGGATGATGATTGGAGATTCTTTGAAACTCAGAGGATGGCTTCTCTGCCAGAGGGTTCAAGGATATTAAGGACACTTCTTTCTGTAGGTAATCTCTATTTGCCTTATCCTCATAACTTTGAAAGGGATCAGTGGGGTTACTTAAGAAACTCTCACTTTACTGTGTCTTGGAAGATGACAGCTCAGCTTACTAAAAAAACAAAGACTGCTCCGGGACATGAGATACTTATGGGAGCCGAGTATAAGAAAATTAATCTTATGGTATACGATGTTGACTTTGCTTCAGGAGGTAACATTTATCTCCAGATGGTGAACCCGCCACTTGCAAGAAGATATTTTGATACTACCTATACTTTTGTAGATTGGTTAAATTCGCACAGGGTAAGGCCCTATCAGGTTGCATTCTTTATAAGAGATAAAATTGAAATGGAGGGAATGTATGCAAGAGTCGGAGTGAGGTTTGATTATGTAGACAACGATGGTTACTATTCACCCATACTTGAAACAAAGCCACAGGAAGCCTTTGTAATTGATCCTGTCTATGGAGTAAAGTATCTTGCAATAGCTGAAAATACAAAACCATATTGGATCATTTCTCCAAGAATCGGTGTTTCTCATCCAATTACTGAAAGGGACGTTTTGCATTTCACCTATGGTCATTATTATCAGATTCCACAATACAGCCAGACAAACTTTAATTATGTAGTAACGGGTGCATTTCCGATAATTGGTAATCCAAAGCTCAAGCCAGAAAAGACTGTTTCATATGAGCTTGGAGTAAAACATGGATTTACTCCTGAGTTTATTGTAGACGTTACAGCTTTCTATAAAGATATTCAAAATTGGGCAAGAACAAAGTTCTATAGAGTAGATCCACTAACAAACGTTACAACTTTCTATAACGAGGATTATGGTTCTTCAAGAGGAATAGAGGTTGAGATAATTAAAAGACCTGGTGGTACCTTTATTCCTTATCTTTCTTTAAATATAAATTATACATTCCAGGTAGCAAGAGGATCTTTCTCCTCTCCATATTTAGGTTATTATTGGCAGTGGCTTGGCTATCCTCTTCCTCCAAGGGAGTCACCTCTTGATTGGGATCAAACCCATACTGTAAATGCTGTTATTTCATGGATAGTACCTAAGAATAGGAAGTTCTTAGGACTCTCTGATTACGGTATTTCGCTTCAGTATAGCTATGGTTCAGGTTATCCATGGACACCTCCTATAAGATCAGAAAGGGATGCTATTGAACTTATAAACGCAAGGAGACTTCCATCAACACAAAGTGCTGATCTAAGAGTGTATAAGAACTTTCCTTTACTTAGAGGTAAAGGTAATTTACAACTTTTCTTAGATATTTACAACCTATTTAACCATAGAAACTTACTTGGTATTGAAGATGCAAATTGGTATGATCAGTTTGGGGACCCTGAAGGTGAGGTTAAAGATATCAGTGTATGGTCACCGAGGAGACAGACAAGAATAGGCTTTTATGTACAAATTGGTGGATTTTAAAAAAGGGGGTAAAAGATGAAAAGACTTCTTCTTGTAGCACTTCTAGGCTTTAATGTGTATGCTTTTCATAAGCTTGCTCCTCAAAGGAAAGAATTTACTATTTTCAAGGGACCAAGGGCAATATACAATCAGACAATTCCTGAGGCTTGGAATTGGATGAGTAATTTTGGATTTTTAGGTGGGGAAGCTGCTGCTAACCTTTGGGGTTTTACCTGGCCAGGTGGTGCAGCTGTAAATAACTACTACCTCTGGCTTGCTTACTTTCTCGTTGGAGCAAAAGTAAGGGGAGAGTATTATGTTACGCAAGCTGATTACACTGCAAACGAGTGGAACCCACAGATAAACTTTAAGGATTACTTAGGACCTGGAAAGTCAGTTTTTGATATTGTGGTAGTCTTTAATGATGCAAAGTCAAACCCGAGAAACAGTCCTGGTAGACATCTTGGTGTAAAAGTGTTATGGAGAGTTTTAACATGGCCAAATGATCCTTACAATGATTTTATTGCCTACGAAATGTATATTACTTTTGATAAGGATTCATCTGATATTCCTGGTATAGGGGATCAACTTGATTCATTCTTTGTTGGGATGTGGTATGATTGTGATGTCTCTGGAGCAGATGCAAGTGAACCTCATATAGATGATCTTGTTCATTTTACAGGATGGACAGCAAACGAATGGAGATCTGACTTTAGATTTCCACCTTATGTGGATAAGGTAAGCTTCTATGGGCAAGAAGATGGTTATATAGAGTTTTCAGATGGTATACCTGATGATTACTTTATTTGGGGTGATCATGAGATGGAGCATATTAGAACGTGTACTGCCTGTGCTTCAAAAATACCAGTTAGAAAACCAGATGGTGAGTACGATACAGTTATAGGTTATTTAATTCCCTATGGTATGAGTTATATTTATGATGCAGATGATCCAGCTGTACCTGGAGACGATACAGGAGAAGAGGGAGGAAGGTCGGCTGGTTATAACTTTGGTGCTTTCATATATGCGCCTCCATCACCCTCGGATTCTATATGGGTAGTTAATGGTGATACCTGTAGAATAATTAGGCCTTTCTCTCACCAGTGGTGGAACTGGGAGTCTGATCCTGGGACTGATTTAGATAGGTATAGGTATATGAAGGGAAAACATCCAGCAACACAGAATTATAGATACGCTCCTCATCCTGTTGATCTTAACGCTGCTGAGTTTGATTATAGGTTCTTAAACACTGTAGGTCCATATACATTAAAAAGTGGAGATACACTTAAGTTTGTATGGATTGCCGGTGTAGGACAGGGTCTAAATGGAGGTATGGATAATTACTGGGGAAGAGGCTTTTTAAGAGGGGCAAGACAGACCCTTGAGTGGGCTTATAGAGCGTATTATGCGGGAAATCCTGGTGATCCTGCTCATCCTACTCCTCCTAAGTTTGATCCTACAAAGGATGATCACTGGAAAATACCTATACCTCCACCTACTCCACTTCTTAAGTATCAGTTAACTAAAAAAGGAGTACTCCTTGTATGGGATAACTCTGCTGAAACTTATGTGGATCCTCTAAAGGGAGTGCCAGATTTTCTGCTCTATAGGGTATATAGAAGTGTTTTTGAACCAAGAGGGTTTACTCTCTTAGCAGAAATTAAAAGAGATCAATTTGGAAATATTTCTCATACATTTATTGATACAACTGCTCAAGTTGGTTTTCCTTATTTCTATGTTGTAACTGCTATGGATGTTGACTCTCTTGAGTCACCGAAAACAAATTACAAAAAATCGCCAGATGGTAGTGCTATACCTCTTTACATAACAACTGAACCTGCTGAAGAAGGCGATCTTTCAAAAGTTAGGGTTGTTCCAAATCCTTTTGTAGGTTCAGCAAAATGGTCAGCGACAGAACTTTATAGTAAGATTGAATTTCAGAACCTTCCTCCAATATGCAAGATTTATATATTCACAGCAAGTGGAAAACTTGTAAAGCTATTAAACCATAACAATTTGACAGGAACAGAAGTATGGGATCTTTTGAATGAGAATAATGTTAAAGTTTCATCAGGATTTTATTATTATAAGATCGAGACGCCTGAAGGTAAGACAAAGATAGGTAAATTTGTAATTCTTGATTAAGGGGGAGGGGATAAAAATGAAGAGGTTTTTAGTGCTTTTCTCTGTATTAGCTTCATTTGTTTATGCGCAGCAGAAGGTGGGAAATGTAGGTGCAGACTTTCTATCTATACCTCTTCTTCCTGAGGCGATGGGTATGGGTGGTGCCTATACAGCCATTTCTAGTGGTGCTTCCAGTGTATTTTGGAATCCCTCTGGAACAGCTGATGTTAAGGGTTTAGAGCTATATACTGGTTATACAGTGTGGTTTGAGGACACAAGGGTTCCCTACTTTTCAATTGTTAAAAGTCAAGGGCTCTATGGAAATTTTGGATTTTTCGTTTCGGGATTCTTCTCTGGTGATATGGAGGAGTGGACTGTAGAAGGCCCTACAGGTAAATACTTTAGTTACAATGCTTATCAAATTGGTTTGAATTATTCCAGATATTTTACGGATAGGTTTGCTTCTGGTGTTTCAATAAAATATGTAGGAGAAAGTTATGGTTCAATTTCAAAGACAAGGGGTATAGCCTTTGATGCTGGAACAGTTTTTAATACAGGTCTTTATACAATTAGATTAGGAATGGCTTTTGTTAATTTGGGTCCAGACTTAAAGCCTTCAGGAGAATATATACAATATTTATATGAAGGTGGTCAGATGAACGAATATAAAAGGTTTTACACAAGTTATCCCTTGCCTACCACTTTCAGGTTAGGTCTTGCTCTTGACCCTTATATCTCAAAGTTTTTGAAAATAACAAGTACACTTGAGCTTTTGCACCCAACAGATTACAATGAAAGTTTCCACTGTGGTTTAAAGTTTGATTTTAATACTTTTTATTTTTCAACTGGATATTTTGTTTTGATCGGTGAAAGAGTAATAGAAGAGAAGTTTAATGAAGGAGGGCTTTCCCTAGGTTTTGGTCTTAATACAAAAGTTAAGTTTGGAACTTTAAAGCTAAACTACTCATTCAATGATATGGGTATATTACCTTTTGTTCACAGATTTTCTATTAACTTTATATACTAAAGGAGGTGAAGTATGAGGAGTAAATTTTTGTTTCTATTAGCAATACTTTTCTCTGGGCTATATTCTTCTTATACTCTTGGTGAGAGTAAAAGTCAGATCTTTTTGAGGTGGGGGATAACTCTTGCTTTCTATGCTGATACTATAATTTTAAGACATATCGATTCAGTAACTTATGAGGAGGGGGGATCTTTAAGGAAGCTGCGCTTTTATGTATGGACTCCCTATGATAAAATCCCGGTCAAAAAATTTATAATAAACAGAATTTCAGGTACTTTACCTCAGAGAAAGTACGGGTGGCTTATTGTAGATGGTCTTGGTGCTTACAGAACTGCAAGTTTAGATAATACAAATGTACTTGCCTTTTCAAGACCACTTGAAGGAGATATAGTTGATATTTCTTTATCTTACAGAAGAACAGGAGGTATATATATACCTTCTCCTGAATTGATATATGCTCTTACTTCAGATGGGAAAATTAAAATTTTCAGTGTAACTTTAGATTCATTATTAAGGGAGAATTTTGTATTCAAGGATAATATTAACGATACTTTACCTTATAACACTCTTATTGATACACTTGTGAAAAATCCAATTAAGGCTCTTTCAGTTTCTTTAATTGTAGGTAAAGTTGACACTTTTGTTTATGTTGGAACAACTGAGGGAGTATATTTTAGCAAGCTCGATACCATAAACTTTATAAGGAGGGATACAGTAGTAGGAAGATTAGAGTATTACTTAAAATGGAATAAACTTGGGGATCTAACTGATTCGGTTAAGATGCTCTATGCAACAAGTTCATTTATTCTTGCAGTTACACCAGCTGGTCTTTTTAGATGGGATGGAACTAGTTGGACGCAGATCAATAATTACAAAGTCAATTCTGTTAAGGGGAACAGAGTGCCAGGTGCAAAAATTTATCTTGCTACAACTAGTGGTGCTTATTATTCAGTTGATAACGGTCTAACATTTACACCGATATCTGCATTTCAAGGTAAAAATGTTTTAGCTGTGACTGAAAAACCTACTGGTAGTTATCCTGGTTTGGGAACTTATTTTGCAGTAATAAAAGGTAAAGGTGTATATGATGATCAAGGTAATCATCTTACAAAGGGTTTAGAGATATTTGAAGCGTATGGTTCACTAAATGGTTTTGATATTGAGCCTGACGTGTTTAATAGATTATGGTATGCTTGTGAAGCAGGCTTATTTTATTTAAAAGATATTGGTGGTGGAAATTATGTATGGAATTTTAACCCTGGAATAGATGAAAAGTATGATCCACAGAGTCCAGAAGCTTCAAAATTAATTGGTGTTAATGTAGCAGACGAAATTGTTAACGCTTTCGTAAATTCCTTTAAAGCTTTATTTAATGACACCCTTTATATCGATATAGAGGAAATTAAAAAAATGTTTAGAGACTATTTTGGCAGAGATTATCCAGAATCCTATATTCACTTTGTTATAAATCCCTATCTTGTTACACCTCCTGATCCTAATGCTAGTCCTCCTTATAAACCCTCAGACATTATGCCTGTTACTTTATTTACTCTTCATGACAAGCACTCAGAGGCTCTTCAAGAACTAAAGGACGCAATATACGTTAAGGTAGGTTTTGAGGTACTCGGAAAGGTTGGTGGATTTCTCTCACTTTCTACTATAGAGAAGAAGTTTGTATTTAACTATCAGTTTGTTAATAGGGGACTTTTTGTTTTAAAGCCTAATGAAGATAAACTTGTAAGGAAGGGTTTAGCTGCACTTCTTGTTGCTAATTATAAGTCAAGGACAGATTCTATTCTTTACAATAATCCTCTTATAACAGGTGTTCCAGGACTTTTTGATCTTTCCGCATACTACGATTCAACTGGAACAAACGTAAACATGTTTAATATTTCTAAGTACCATGGACTTGGTGAACCTGAAGCAAATGAGTTCAGTACAGCAAGAGTCTTTACACTTTTTGAATATATAAAGGAAAGATATGGACTAGCGAAAATAAAAGAAATTTTTGAGGATACATCAAGTACATGGAAGAGATTCAATCCTTACATAACTTCTTGGGCCCTAGCGAATGCTATAGATAGAACCTTTGATAATAATAGGGATTACCACTTTAGACTTATAAATCCTTTCCCTCGCGAGGAGGCTACTGTTTCAGAAAGATACGGTTTTATAGAACAGGAGCCCTATTCTTATATAATCTATAGGCACAATCCAGATGCTAAAAAACATATACTTAAGCTAAGTGTATCCGATGAAGCTTCCTATTACGATAGACAAGGAAACTGGTTTACATATATGGAAGTTTACGATGTTAGATATAAATTTGTTAGAGATGTTCATGGAAATATCAGAGATACTACGATTGAAGTTGTAAGAGTTTTGCCTGTTGATTCTTCTAAAAATATCTACTCCATAGAGCTCTTAGATAATCAGACAGTTAAAAGACAAAAGATAGTTGTTGTAAATAAAAATCCAAGAAGGGTTTATAGTACTGCAAGAGGTAGAGATACTGAGGCTCCTCATCCTATTATGATTGTACTCCAGAACCCAATGGTTGATAACTTTGTAGATGTTTACGTATGGAGTAGGAGAAAGATTTTTAAGGATGCAAAAGAAGAAGGTGTAATTCTTAAAATTACTGAGGGAGGGAAGTTAGTAGCGAAAGAAGAAAATCTTACTAACTTAGCGGCTGCTGCTCCTATAGCTCTTTACACTACTTCAAAGGAGATCCCAAGAAAGTCAACGATTTATACCTTTACCGCTTACGTTGAAGATACAACCGGAAATGGGACAGAGGTTGTTTTATCTGTTCCTACCTATTATGTTGAGGGAGGAGGCATATATGCAAGTTCGGATGGTTCAGTAAAGGTGAGCTTTCCAAATAACGTTAATAATTTATTCCTAACTCTCTCAAAGTTTGATAGGGAAGGTACAGAATTTATTGTACCAGGTTCTAATGAGGGGATATCTGACGTTTTTGTAATTGGAAATAGGGGAAGGAAATTGAGTCAAACTTTTATAGTAGAAATTAAAGATCCAGCTTTAACAAAAGAAGGTAGCGGTGTATTTAGATACGATGAAGAACTTGGATGGGTTCCTGTGGAAGGATTTGTTGATAGATCTGAGGGTAAATTTGTATTTGAAACAAATGCTTTCGGTATTTTCCAAGTAAGAGCAGGTGGAACTGTAAAGAATCAACCAGTGTTAAAGGTTGATGGACTTTGGAGAGAAAGTAAGGGCAAGATGTTACTTTATGTTCCAATTAAGACAGATGTGACGCTCTCTATTTACGACTTAGCTGGAAGAAAAGTTTTCGATGTATTTAACGGGGAGAAGGAATCTGGAATTTATGAGTTTGAGTTAAGATTTCCTTCAAATGGTATTTACTTTATAAAGGCTGATATTAAAGGATTCTCAATGATAAGGAAAAAATTAATAGTTCTTGGTTCAAACTAAGGGGGAGAAAATGAGAAAAATAAAGTATGTTACTATTGTTTTAGTTATAGTATTTGCCTTAATTTCGTGTAAGAGGGCAGAGCCTGAATTTGGGGTAGAGCCTTCAAGGGATCTTCTGCTTCAACAGGCTTGGGAGCACTATGATAGGGGAGAGTTTGATGTTGCTGAGTTTCTGTTTGATTCTCTTATAACCCTTAATTTACGTGATAGAGAGGCTCTTCTTGGTAAGGGTTATACCTTGGTTTCAAAAAAGAATTATGACTTGTCTTCTGCTCTTTCTTACTTTTCTCTAATTCTTGCGATTGATGGAATATCTCTTGTTGAAAAGAAGTTTAAGGAGGTTGCTACTATTATAACTTCAAGATCTTTGCCCTATGGAGCTACTTGGGCGATAAGGACGAAAAAGAGAAATATTGTATGGGTATCGAATGTTATTGAGGCTCCAGCTGATGTTCACAGTCCCATATATTTTGATGATACTCTTGTGTATTTCAAAGGGACACCGCCTGACACTATAACTTATATTGACTATACTTACTATAAACCACAAAGTTCTACTGATGATATATTCTCATGGGCATGGGCGGGGATTGGTTTAATTTACCTGGCTCAAGATAAAAGGTCTTTGTCTGCAGAGTATCTCTATTCACTTGTAAGAAGAAGTAGAGCCTTCTATTTTCCTCACTATCCCTTTATAAAGTTTACAAACATTATTGGATCTGCTGCCTATGTTTACTTTAAGGAAGGTTTATATGCAAATGCAGTTGATATATTAAAGTTATCAGGTTGGATTGATTATCCTGAAGATCCCTTTGATCCTACAACACATTTGAAAATTCTTCTAAAAATTGAAGAATTGATGAATGATTAGATATAATAGAGATTGCAAAAATTCAAAGAGGGGGTTCAAATCCCTAAAAAAAAGGAGGTTTTAAATGAGTTATAATAAAAAGGGGGTGCTTAGTTTACTCTTTGTAGGATTCCTCCTTGCAGGAACAATAAGGCCTACTGTTATGGAACATGTTATAATTGATCGTGAGGACTTGAAAAATACCTCAGATATTTATCCTTCAGCTCCTCCAGTTTATACAACGATACCAATTAGTTATATAGATACGATGCCTAATCAGTACTCAACTTTATATACAGCTCCAAAACCAATAAATACATCACCTGATCAATCTTGTGTCTTTTTTACTTATAGAAGATTGTCTGATAACCCAGCTTATCCAGGAACTGGTCGTTTAGCTCTTGTTTTTTCAAAGGATGGTGGTGCTACTTGGACAAGAATATGGCCATACAACATTGATGGAGCCGGCAGATATCCTAACGTAGGTCCCTGGATGGGTAATAGCGATACCTTTATTCTTACATACTCAACAGTGAGAACTCCATTTGAAGGTGCAATCTCTACTGTTCCATCTGATGGTTCTCTACCTCAAGGAAATATACTAACTTACTTCATTACAACACCTGGATTTGTCGGTTACAGGAGTTTTGGAAACGCTTCAAACGATATGGGAAATTATGTTAATTTCCTTGTAGGACAGGATAATAACTATTTCACTCATTGGTGGTGGAGACTTGGATTTGTTGATCCTGATCCACCTGCTCAAATTTTCCCTGCACATACCCCTGGTGTATGGCTAATGGATTATTGGGATGGAGCACTTGCAGCTCTTGTAGATCCTGAAACTGTTAAAGTTTCTTATGATGATGGCGCTACTTGGACTAATATTCCCCTTTACTTTGCTATTCCAATAGATACCTTTAGATTCCAAGGAGTAGATTACATTGTTAATACTCTCTGGTATGTAAATTACTGGGATTTTGCCCTCTTTAATGCAACAACACCTATGGCTCTTTTAACAACTACATGTAGGTTTACAAATCCTATAGTTTTTGGAGCAGCCGATACTTTTGAGGCTGGAAATGGTGCGTATATTGTGACACCTACAGCTACTTATACAGTAATAGATCCTGACGAGTTAATCTTCTTTACAAATATTGAGCTTACAATAGACCATGTCAGAAATATACTTTTTGTTACATATGTTGCGTATCATACAATTGACCATGTTCCTAATAGGAGGTATGGATGGACTGATATTTATGTAAAATATTCAACTGATGGAGGAGCTACTTGGTCTGCACCTATTAATATCACTAGAGATGTAAGTAATCAACCAACCGATGATAAGATTGAGCATAAAGTTCATACAATAAAACATGTAACTGCTCCTGGTAACTATAATTTATGGCTTTTATTTAATGTGCCAAGAGGATGGGATGGTACTAATGCTGGACTAGATCTTCATTATAATGTTTATATAGTTGGTGGTACGGTTCCCACTTATATTTTAACAGGTTATGTTCCTGTGCTTAAGATTTTTGAGAAATCTATGGATAATTTTGCTTCAAGAAAGCTCACCCTTAATGGAAATGTATTTAACGGAACTATAAAGTTTGTATCCCCTGTGAACGGTAAGATGGCTTTCGATATTTTCGATCTCTCTGGAAGAAGAATTACATCTAAGACCATCTACGTTAAAGAGGGAAGCAATGAGATAAAGGTGGAAAGCCTCAAATCTGGAATATACTTCCTGAGATATAACGGAGATACAAAAGGTAATCTGAAACTTGTTGTTACTGAATAAGGGGTAAAAGCGGTTCTGGTATATATAAAAGGGAAGGGCCCCTCCCAAAAATGGGAGGGGTCTTTTTTTAGATAATATATGAAGCTCTTGCTATTAGCATTTCTTTTAAGCCAAGGTGAAGTTAAAATAATCGAGCTGATAAAATCTAACAGGATAAAAGAAGCAGAGAGTGAAATAAGAAGTCTGCTTAAAAGGGGTGAAAGAGGAGAAAAAATCGATTATCTTTTTTTTTTTTTATATTCTTTTGAAAAACACGACTCTGTCATAATTTATTCAAATATATTCTTGAGCACTTACCCTAAAAGTGAACATAGGGCAGAAGTTTTATACATGCTTGCAAAAAGTTATGAAAAAATTAATTTTTTAGTTAGAGCCCTCGAAAGCTATATTGCTATATTGAAATACAGAGACTCACCCTATTTTAAAGAGGCTGAAACAAAAGCTTTAGATCTTTCAAAAAAATTATCTTTAAAAGAATTATTGAGAAATATTAATAAGCTCAGAGATTTTGAAATTTATCCAGATGTTTTATTTATAGCTTACGAAAAGGCAAAACAAGAAGGAGATTTAAGGGCTCAAGAGGAAATCATTGAAGTTTTAAAAAGAGAGTTTCCTGAACATAAAAAAACTAAGGAAATTGCAAAAATTTACACAAAAAAAGAAAAAGAAACAGAACCTATTTTTAGGTTAAAAAAATCAAAAGATATCTTTATTTACCTTCCACTTTCAGGACCAGATAGTTTGTTGGGACAAGAATTTTTAAAGGGTTTTGAACTTTCATTTAAACATCAGAATTATAAGGTTTTTGATACGAGGGATGATCCTTTATATACATATAAATTACTTGAAGATCATTTTAATTACGATTATGACTTTAAAATCTTAATAGGACCTCTTTTGAGTAAAAGCCTTTACTTAGCTCTTCCTTATTTTGCAAAAAAAGGAGATAAAGTGTTTATAGTCCCTGCCCTATCTTACATTAGAGCCTGTGAATATGGAGAAAATATTATAACTCTTTCAAACTCACTTTATCTTGAAATTAAAGCACTTATAGAAAGATTTATTGTGCCAAATAATATTAATGAAATATGTGTTCTTTTACCAAAAACCGATGAGGGAGAAAGTATTACATCTTTGCTGATAGATTTACTCAGAAATAGAGGTAAGACTTTTTACCAATTTTTTTCAGTTGATTCACTTGATTTTCAAAATAAAATAGATCAGATAATTAATTTTTTTCAAGATACAAGTGGTCCAGAAGTTATTGTTTTTCCTTCAGGAACAGAGGAGTCCCTTTTATCTTTCTCTTCTCAAATTGTCTTTAAGGGATTAAGATCCAAAATACTTACAACTGGAAAATTTACAACAGAGGATTTTGCAATTAAGTCTAATAGGTACGTGGAAGAAAGAGTAATTTTTGCCAGTGCCGGTATATGGGATAACTCTGTCTCAGAAAAGTTTATTTCTGAGTTTAAATCTAAATACGGTTATTATCCAAGCAAAATAGCTTCAATTGGCTACGACATCGGGAGTATTCTAAATTTTGCCCTTGAAAAAAATATAACTGGCTCATTTTATTTATTAAATTTCTTAAAAGATTTAGCGTATTTTAAAGGCTCCTTTAAGTTTTATCTTTTTGGTAAAAACATAGAGAATGTAAAGTTTTATAAAATCAAAGATAAAAAATTTGAGCTCCTTGAATTTTGATAAGTTAACTTTCTTTTTCTTAAAATAAAAAAATGAAAAACACTTTACCCTATAAAAAAGAAAACTATATTTTAATCGTATTAGGTATAGTTTCTGCTCTAATAGGATTTGTATTTCTCTGGTTTGGAGATAAAACGTTTTCTGTTATATTTCTTGTGTTAGGTTATTTAGTACTAATTCCTTTTGGGCTTCTTTTTAAGTTTAAATAATTAAATTCAAGTTTACTTGCCGCTTCTTTCCTCTCCAGCCCTGCTCTTATAGATCTTACTTATTTCAATTTAGCATCAATTTCTTCTTGCATTTTTTTAACGTGTTCGGCAGATTTTTTCAGGGCTTCAAGTTCCTCTGGTTCAAGTTTCATTTCAATAATCTTTTCAACTCCCTTTTCCCCTAAAACTATGGGAACTCCAACGAAAATATCATTTATTCCATATTCTCCCTTTAAAAGAACTGAAGCTGAAACTACTCTTTTTTTATCTTTAATTATTGATTCAACCATTATAGCTGTTGCAGCTCCTGGTCCATAATAGGCACTACCAGTCTTTAAAAGGGATACTATCTCAGTACCAGCCTTTCTTGTTCTCTCAACGATTGAATCTAACTTATCCTTAGGAATTAAATGGGTTACGGGGATACCTCCCACTGTTGCATACTTTGGCAGAGGAACCATTAAATCACCGTGAGTTCCAAGAGTTATTGCTGAAACATCTTCATAGGCTACTCCAAGTTCCATAGCAATAAAGGCTCTGAATCTTGTTGAATCTAAAACACCAGCCATCCCTATTACTCTTTCCCTTTCAAACCCAGAAATCTTATAGGCTGCATAGGTCATTGCATCAAGTGGATTTGTAACTACTATTAATATTGCATTTTTATTTCTCTTTTTTATTTCTTCTGTAACGCTTTTAATAATATTAAAATTGACATCAAGTAATTCTTCTCTTGTCATTCCAGGTTTTCTTGGAACACCTGCTGTAATAACAATAACTTTTGCTTCCTCTATTCCATCATAATTATTTTGTCCCCTAATGTTTGGAGAAGCATATCTTATTGGGTTTGCATGACTCATATCAAGTGATTTACCCTGAGGAACTCCCTCAAGAATATCAATCATAACTATATCACAAAAATCTCTCATTGCTAAATAATTTGCAGTCTCGGCTCCTACATAACCAGCTCCCACTATAAATACCTTTTCCTTCATTGCGAACCCCCTTATTGATTATTTTTACGGATTTGAACCCTTTAAATTATAAATTATGTCCTCTGGAAATTTAAATAGGTATTTATTTTTATCTTTTACTATTTTCTCAAAGATTTTTTTCCCACACTCAGTTTTTTCATTAAACATAAAATGAAATGAAAATTTATTTATGAAATGAAATTTTTTTAGATAATTCATAATTTTTATAAGGGAAAAAATTTGGTTTTTTTCGATATCTTCGTTTTCAAAGTTGCCAATTAAGGCAATTCCTATGAAATTATTAAACCTCTTTGTATGTGCCCCTTCCTCATTAATCTTTCTACCTTCAAATATGGTTCCATCAGGAGCAATTACAAAATGATAACCAATTAACGTAAATCCTCTTTCTCTATGTATCCTATCTAAATAGTTAATATCTCCCTTATATTCGCTTTTTGCTGTCGCCGTATGGTGTAGAATAATACAGGGCTTAATATTAACCTCCTTTATCCTCTCCGTAATACCTTTTTTCAACCATTCCTCTCTTTTTACGTAACTCAAATCTTAAAACCTGTAAATTAATCTTAAATTAAATTTTTCCTGTGAAGGTAAAATTTCTCCCTTTAACTGTAATTTCATTTTTTTATTCCTTATATAGACAAAAGTGTAAATTGCTGAAGCCAAATGATAGGTAATCAAAAATCCCTGAAGTGCTTTCATTCGTGCTTCTATTTTTCTTTCTTTTTCTCTTTTGTGAAGAAACTCATCCCAAGAGGTTGTATCCTTCCAGGCCCACCTGTAAGGTACGGAATTCTCGTTAGCATAGCTTTCCCATCTTAAGGGGTCATCAGGATACAAAGCTCTTGCTTCCCTTAAAAGACGCTCATAATAAATTTCATAATTATAGTAATTTTCAACAGCACTCCAATACCTTTCATCATCAGTTTGAGGAAAAGCTGATGCATTTTCATAGGCAAATCTCTTATAATCACTCCTTATTTCTCTTTTGCTCTTTAAATCATAAACGTAAAAAGAAAAAAGAGAAAGTTCCAAAGCTACCATCTTTAAAAACAATTTATCTTCCCTTACTTGCTTAAGTCCAAGACCAGGAACAATTAAGGATAAAAATGCTCCCCTTATTGGACTTGTAGTTAAAAGAAGGAAACTTACTATGTTAAGCATCTATTTCCTCCTCATAGGGAATTCTCGTACAGCCAACAACACTCTCTTTTTCTTCTATTTTTATAAGCTTTGTTCCTTTTGTAGCCCTTGAAATTAGTGGCACTTCCTCAACCTTTTGTTTAAAGAGCTTTGATGAACTTGTTAAAAGTACAAGCTGATCTTTCTCGTTAAAGGCTTTTAACCATATTGTTTTACCTGTTTTTTCACTTACTTTTTGAACAATCACACCTTTGGTAGCTCTTCCTCTTAGTGGAATTTCTCCTGGTTTAAATCTTTTTCCGTAACCTTTTTCTGTTACAATCAAAATAGTTGCATTTTCTGTTACTACTGCTCCTGAGACACAGCTTGCATCATCAGTTTTTATTCCCACTACACCGTAACTTGCTCTTCCCATAGGTCTTATAGCTTCTGATTTTATTTTTGAGGCAAGACCGTTTTCCTTTAATAAAATTACTTCATCTTTATCTGTTACAAGTAAACCCTTTATTGTTTCATCTTTATCTTTTAGAGTTTGCCCTATAATACCCCTTTTTCCAGCATTTTCAAATAATTGGATATCTGTCTTTTTTACTATACCTTTTCTTGTGATTAAAAAAAGATAGGTGCCCTTTTTAAATTCTGATATAGGTAACATATCAACAATTTTTTCTCCTTCTGATAGATTAAGAATAGTATTTACTGGTTTTCCCTTTCCTCTTAAGCCACTCTCTGGAATTTCAAAGGCTTTTAAGGTATAAACTTTACCCTTATTAGATACAAAAAGTACATAATCATGTGAAAAGGAGTAAAAAACATCTTCAGGAAAATCGTCCTCATCTAAAGGAATTTCCCTTTTTCCTAGGGCTCCTTTTGGTTGGGTTTTTAAGTATGAACCCGTTATTCTTTTTATATAACCATTTTTTGAAAGTAAAATGAGAATTTTCTCTTTTTTGATAAGACTTTCTATATCTATCTCCTTCGGCTCTTCGTCTAAGATTTCAGTCCTCCTTTTATCACCATACCTTTCTTTTAATTCGATCAATTCCTTCTTAATTTCCTCAAGAAGGGCTTTTCTTTCCTCTAAAATTCTTCTATAATTACTGATATCTCTATTTAACTTTTCGTACTCTTCTTCAATTTTTGAAATTTCAAGTTTTGTCAAAGTTTGTAATTTCATCTCTAAGATTGCCTCAACCTGAGGTTCTGTAAGGTTATATTTACTTTTTAACTTTTCTCCTGCTTCTTTTGGCTCTTTCGAATGCTTAATTATTTCAATAACTTCTTCAATGTTTTTTAAGGCAACCTTAAGCCCCTCTAAAATATGCACCCTCTGTTTAGCCTTTTTAAGTAAAAATTCAGTTTTCCTTCTTGTTACTTCTTCTCTATGTTTGAGATAATAATTTAGTATTTCCCGAAGAGATAAAACTCTGGGTTCGTTATCAACAAGAGTTAACATAATTACATTAAATTTTTCCTGTAGCTGTGTATATTTAAAAAGTTGGTTTAAGATTAACTTTTCCGATACATTTTTTTTAAGTTCAATTACAATTCTTAAGCCCTCCCTATCTGATTCGTCCCTTAGATCCTGTATCCCCTCAATCTTTTTATCTCTCACAAGATCAGCAATTCGTTCAAGCAAATTAGCCTTGTTTACTAAGTATGGAATCTCAGTAAAAACAATTCTCTTTCTCCCCTTTTCCTCAATATGATATTTACCTCTAATAATTACTTGCCCCCTCCCAATTTTAAAGTAATCATAAATACCCTTTTTACCTAAGACTATGCCCCCGGTCGGAAAGTCTGGTCCCTTTATAATTTCGAATAACTCCTCATCTTTACAATCTGGATTATCAATTAAATATATGAGTGCATCAACAGTTTCAGTTAAATTATGAGGTGGTACATTTGTTGACATTCCTACAGCTATCCCAGTGGAACCATTTACAAGTAAGTTCGGTAAAAGTGAGGGTAAAACAACGGGTTCTTTTAGTCTTCCATCAAAATTTGGCACAAAGTCCACGGTATCCTTGTCTAAATCTCTAAGCATTTCTAAGGCTATTTTGGAAAGTCTTGCCTCAGTGTACCTATAGGCTGCTGGAGGATCTCCGTCAATAGAGCCAAAGTTTCCCTGCCCCTCAATAAGGGGGTATCTTAGTGAAAAGTCCTGGGCCATTCTTACAAGAGCATCGTATACCGCCATATCTCCATGTGGATGATATTTACCTAAAACATCACCAACAACAGTGGCACTCTTTTTAAAAGGTTTTGTCGGCAAAAGTCCTGTTTCGTACATTGAATATAAAATTCTTCTGTGAACAGGTTTTAATCCATCTCTAACATCAGGAAGTGCTCTCCCCACTATTACACTCATAGCATAATCTATGTAACTTGTAGACATCTCATCCTCTATCGGTGTATTTATTACTCTCTCAGTCATCTTTATCCCCTCCTTTAACTTTTAAAATAAAACTTTTCTTTTTCCCTTTGTAATTTCACCAATTACATAGAATTTCTCTCCCTTTTTACTCAAAAAGCTTTTTATCTTCTCTTGATCTTTTTTGTCTATAACTGCGATCATTCCTATTCCTAAGTTGAATACTTTTAGCATTTCGTCGTTTGGGACGTTTCCCTCTTTTTGAATTATGTCAAAGATAATCGGTCTTTCTATATCTCTTACATCTATTTCGTATCCTAAGTTTTCTGGTAATATTCGTTTCAGATTTCCTTCTATACCGCCTCCTGTCACATGAACCAGACCCTTTATAAGTTTTTTTTCTATGAGAGGATAAAGTGCTTTAAAATAACTTCTATGTGGTTTAAGTAAAAGACTTTTAAGGGTTTTTCCTCCAAATTTTTTATTTAAATCATACTTTCCTAAAAGAACTTTACGTGCAAGTGAATAGCCGTTTGTATGAAGACCTGTTGATGGAAAGCCTAAAAGCAAGTCTCCCTTTTTTATTTTTTTTGGTAGTAGGTTTTCTTTTTTTAGAATTCCTACACAGAATCCGACTATATCCCATTCATCCTTATTATATATATCAGGCATTTCTGCAGTTTCACCTCCTAAAAAGGCTATGTTTCCGTTTTCCCTTAGAGCTTTTAATATACCCTTAGCAATCCTTTTAACGACTTTTAAATCAAGACTGGATGAAGCAATGTAATCTAAGAAAAAAATAGGTTTTGCCCCTTGACACAAAAGGTCATTAACAGAGTGGTTTACTATGTCTTCTCCCAGAACTTCAAATTTACCGGCAAGTCTTGCCACTTGGGTTTTTGTACCAACTCCATCACAGGTGGCAGCAATAAAATACTTCCCCAACTCATAAATACCTGAAAATCTCTCCTTTTGCCCTGTAATTACTTTAAATAACTTTGAGACCCCCTCGGCCTTCTTTAGGTCCACACCAGCCTCTTTATACCTCATGAATATCTATATTCTAACTCCTTTATAATTCTCTTTATATTTTTTTCGATCAATTTTGATATGAAAAGATAAAATTTATAATCTTTACCTAATGGATCTGGAATCTCTTTTGATTTGTCAACAAGGTTTAATAGTCTTACTTTTTCATAAAATCCCATTTTTTGAATTTCTCTTAAATGTCTTTTTTCCATAACGTAGACAAAATCTGCCCATTCAAGGTCTTCTCTACTAAGTCTTCTTGTTTTATAATGGCTAAGATCTAGGTTATATCTCTCCTTAAGAATTCTGATTGTATTTTCAGAGATTGGAAGTCCACTGGTTGCCTCAGTACCGGCTGATCTTATGTCTATTAACTCCTTTAGGTCTGGCTTTAAAAGTGAGTGCATTATACCCATAGCCATAGGTGATCTACAGCTATTCCCGGTGCAGACAAACAGTATATTTGTTTTAATTGATTTAGAAATTTTTATTTTTCTTAAAAGTATATTCTCGATTTGAGCTATTCCTATGGGTCCTTTTCTTACTAAAATAAAAGGATATTTACTTAAATCAATAATTGTTGAGGCAAGAGTTCCAGGGGAGTTTTGAGGGTATACAAAATCGATGTATTTACCGAATTCTTTTTCAATTTGTGTATAGTCGTTAATTTCTTTTTGACCAGAAATGTTAACTGAAGTTTGGACAAGGGGACCTGCCTCTTTGCAAAGGGAAATTGGTACAGAGTGATTTGGGATTCTTACAGATACTGTTTTTTTCTCTTTATGGACTATATAATCTGGTAATCTTTCTTTTGCCTTAAATAAAAAAGATATAGGACCTGGCCATAGGTTATAAACAAGTCTCTTTCTTGTTTCTGTTAAGTTTTTTGTAAAAATGTTAAGTTCTTTTGGATCAGAAATAAAAAGACCAAATTTTTTTTCAGTTTCTCTTTCTTTAATAGAAAATATTCTTTTAACGCCTTCGCTTGACCAATAGGGTGTTACAAAGCCTGAGACTGTATCGGTTGGTATAGCTATAACTCCTCCCTTTTTGAGTATTTCAATAGCTTTTCTAAGTTCTTTTCTTTTATCTTTTGATTCCAATCTTTTAAATTAAAAGAAGCCCGCGGCCGGACTCGAACCGGCGACCTCTTCCTTACCAAGGAAGTGCTCTACCGCCTGAGCTACGCGGGCAGTTCTTTATTATAAAAAAAAATCAAAAGTTTTTCAATTACCTTTAATAATTTATTCCTCATAAAATAAACCCTCCAAAGAACCCCACCAGGAATAAATCTCAAAACTCCACTTAGTAATTAAAACCCTAGACTTTATTTGAATTTTTTCTTCTGCAGGATTATAATTTATATTGTAAATTTTTGGTTCAATTCCAATTGAGAAGGGAAATTTTTTAGTATTAATGCCCACCATAAACCAATTAGTAAGGCATAAGAGAAAAAAGAAAAATAGAAAATCAAAAAGCGTTGCACTTGAAGGTTGTCCACAAAAAAGAGGCGTCTGTATCCGCGTATACACAACAAGCCCTAAAAAACCTAACTCAGCCCTAAGAAAAGTAGCTAAGGTGAGACTTTCAAACGGTAGAGAAGTTATAGCCTATATACCAGGAGAAGGCCACAATCTTCAAGAACACTCAGTCGTTCTTGTAAGAGGTGGTAGAGTAAAAGATTTACCTGGAGTGAAATATCATATTGTAAGAGGAGTTTACGACTGTGCAGGTGTAGCAAATAGAGCAAGTTCAAGAAGTCTTTATGGAACAAAAAGAAAAAAGAAGGAGGGATAAAAGATGAGAAGAAGAAGAGCCCCTGAGAGAAAAGTACCACCAGATCCCGTTTATAATTCTCCCCTTGTAATGAAATTCATCAATAACCTGATGTGGGACGGTAAAAAAAGCGTTGCTATGAAAATATTCTATAACGCTATGAAAAGAGTTCAAGAACTTACTGGAGAGGACCCATTAAAAGTTTTTGAAAAGGCAATAGAGAATGTAAAGCCAACTCTTGAAGTTAGACCAAGAAGAGTTGGAGGAGCAACCTATCAAGTCCCAATTGAAGTTAGACCAAAAAGACAAATTTCTCTTGCTATAAAATGGATTATAAGATCAGCAAGATCAAGAAGTGAAAGGGGAATGATAGAAAAGCTTGCAAGAGAGTTAGTGAGTGCGGCAAACAACGAGGGAGGAGCTGTTAAAATTAGGGAAAATACTCATAAAATGGCAGAGGCAAACAGGGCCTTTGCCCACTTTAGATGGTAAGATTTATGAAATTTTAGAAAAGGAAAAAGCAAGGGAGGCAAACTTTTTAAATTTAAAATTTCGGGGTCCTTCAAATGGATATAAGTAAAATACGTAATATCGGTTTTGCTGCCCATATAGATGCAGGAAAAACTACTACTACTGAGAGAATTCTTTTTTATACTCACAGAATACACAGAATGGGTGAGGTAGATGAGGGAACAGCTACAATGGACTATATGATTCAAGAAAAAGAAAGAGGAATTACAATTCAAGCAGCTGCAACTTTCTGTGAGTGGAAAAATTACTTAATACATATAGTAGATACACCAGGCCACGTTGATTTTACAGTAGAGGTCGAAAGATCTTTAAGGGTTCTCGATGGACTTGTAATAATATTCTCAGCAGTTGAAGGTGTAGAACCACAGTCTGAAACTATATGGAGACAGGCTGATAAGTTCAAAGTTCCAAGAATAGCCTTTATTAACAAAATGGATAGACAGGGAGCTGACCATTTGAGAGTCTTAGGCCAAATCGAAAAAAAATTTAATATTAAACCACTTTTACTTGAATGGCCAATCGGCATAGAGAACGATTTTATAGGCGTCATTCACTTCGTTGAAAACAAAAAAATGATCTGGGATAAAGATGAACTGGGAGTCGAATACTCTGTTCTGCCAATAGATAATATTGCCGGAGAAGCAAAAAGCTATTACGAAGATATGATCTTAACTTTGTCAGAAATAGACGAAGGTATTGCAGATGAATATTACGAAAAGGGTTTTGTAAGCCCAGATAAAATTAATAGCGCTATAAGAAAAGGAGTCTTAGAGAAAAGATTTTTACCAGTTCTTATTGGTTCAGCATTAAAAAATAAAGGTATTCAACCTCTTTTAGATGCAATCTGTGAATATTTACCATCTCCAATAGATAGAGGAAAAATAAAAGGCATAGATCCCTTAACAAGAAGTGAAATTTATAGAAGTCCTGATCCGAGTGACCATTTCAGTGGAGTTGTTTTTAAAGTTCAAATTTTCGAAGATATGGGTAAGTTATGTTATTTGAGAATATATTCGGGAAAGATTACACAAGGGGAGAAAGTATACAATCCAAGAACAAATGAAGTTATAAGGGTGCAGCGTCTTTATAGGCTCCATGCAAATAAAAAGAATGCAATAAGAGAAGCTGTATGTGGTGAAATAGTTGGAATAGTTGGACCTAAAGAGGTAAGAACCGGAGACACTATTTGTCCTCTCGAACACTCAATCTTATACGAAGAGATGCTTTTTCCAGAACCTGTTGTTTCACAGGCTATTGAACCGATTTCCTCAAAAGATTTCAAGAAAATAGAGGAAAGACTCAAGTGGATGGTAGAAGAAGATCCAACCTTCAATTTAAAAATAGATGAGGAAACTGGTCAAATTATAATATCCGGTATGGGAGAACTTCATCTTGAAATTATACTGGATAGACTAAAAAGAGACCATAAACTTGAATTTAGAGCCTTAAAGCCTCAAGTTCACTATAGAGAAAGTATAAGTTTAAGCGGAGAATTAGTAAAAGAATTTAAGAAAAATATTGGTGGGGAGGAGCAGTTTGGTAAAGTAATGTTACAAGTTGAGCCAATTAAAGGAGCAATGAGAAACGAAATATTGATAGATGATAGTCTCAACCTGAGGGAGGATTTAAAAGAGGTTGCTTATAGCTCTATGAGGGAAATCCTCGATTTCGGTGTAATAGCAGGATATCCCCTAATAGATGTGAGAATGGCTCTTAAAAAAGTTTATAACTTGGAGAAAACGACACCGATAGGTCTTAAGTTAGCTATACATGAAGCAGGAAAGGAGCTTATAAAAATGGCAGAGCCTGTGTTACTTGAGCCGTATTCTTACGTAGAAATAACAGTGCCTGTTGAATTTATCGGAAATGTGATTCAAGATCTCATGCAGCGGGAAGCCGAGATAATAGAGAAAGTATCCTTAGAAGGCTCTGATCTTGTAAAAATAGTTGCTGAAATGCCACTGAAAAATACTTTCGGATACGTTACTGTTTTAAGATCACACACAAAAGGAAAGGCAAATATCTGGATGAAAGTTAGTTCATTTAAGGCAGCTAAACTTGAAAAAAGTGATTTTTTATTATAAAATTAATTTAATTAATTTTTAGACAAAAAATTTTAAATAAAGGTTCGAATCCCCAAAATTTTTTTATTTAGAAATGAGTAAGCCTAAATTTGAGAGAAAGAAGGTACATGTTAATGTTGGTACAATAGGTCATATTGACCATGGTAAAACTACTTTAACTTCTGCTATCACAAAGGTGCTATCTAAGTATGGTCTTGCCGTAGAGCAGGAGTATGAGCAAGTAGCAAAGGCTGATGTTAAGCTCTTTAGGAGGGATGAAACTAAGATTTTGACTGTTAACCTTGCCCATGTTGAGTATGAATCAGAAAAAAGACACTATGCTCACATTGATTGTCCAGGTCATCATGACTACATAAAGAACATGATAACAGGTGCTGCTCAAATGGACGGTGCAATTTTGGTAGTTTCAGCCGTTGATTCAGTGATGCCCCAAACAAGGGAACATGTTCTTTTGGCAAGACAAGTGAATGTACCGTATATAATTGTATTCATCAATAAAGTAGACGCAATAGATGACCCTGCAATAGTGGATCTTGTTGAAGAAGAGGTTAGAGATCTTCTGAAAAAATACGAGTTTCCTGGAGACGCAGTTCCAGTTATAAGAGGAAGTGCTTTAAATGCAATGAGATGTGGCTGTGGCAAAAGGGAATGTGAACATTGTGGTAAGATCTGGGAGCTAATAGATGCAATGGATAATTATATTCCGGATCCTATAAGAGAGATAGATAAACCCTTCCTGATGGCTATAGAAGATGTTTTTTCAATTACGGGTAGAGGAACAGTTGTAACAGGAAGAGTCGAAAGAGGAATTTTAAGACCCGGAGATGAGGTAGAAATTGTTGGGTTTGGTCCGACTAGAAAGACTGTAGCTACATCTTTGGAAATGTTTAGAAAAGTTCTTGATGAGGCAAGGGCTGGAGATAACGTTGGAGTTCTCTTAAGAGGAATTGGTAAAGATGAGGTAGAAAGAGGAATGGTACTTGCAAAGCCTAATACTATAAATCCTCATACCAGATTTAGGGCTCAAGTATATGTTCTCACAAAGGAGGAGGGAGGAAGGCACACCCCATTCTTTTCTGGTTATAAACCTCAATTTTACTTCAGGACAACAGATGTAACCGGTTCAATTAAATTGCCCGAAGGTGTAGAAATGGTAATGCCTGGAGATCATGTTAACCTTGAGGTAGAACTAATGTATCCTGTGGCTATGGAAAAAGAGCTTAGGTTTGCTATAAGAGAGGGTGGAAAAACAGTTGGTGCAGGAATTATAACTGAAATAATAGAGTAGAAAATATGCCAATAACAGAAAAGATAAGGATAAAGTTGAAAAGTTACGATGCAAGACTTATTGAAAAATCGGCAAAAAGAATAGCTTTAACAGCTCGTGGAACAGGAGCTGATGTAAGGGGCCCTATTCCATTACCAACGAAAAAAACATTAATAAGCGTAATAAGAAGTCCTTTTGTTCATAAAACTTCAAGAGAACAGTTTTTTTATTGTGTTCATAAGAGATTAATAGAGATAATAAATCCGACCCAAGAGACAGTTGAAAAGCTCTCAAAGCTTGATCTTCCAGCAGGTGTCGATGTGAAGATTGAAGTGAGTGTGGAAAGATGAAAGCACTCCTGGCAAAAAAGATTGGCATGACAAGAATACCCTTTGAAGAAAGTATTGTTCCCTGTACACTACTACATGTAGATAATGTATATGTAATGGGAATAAGAACTAAAGAAAAAGACGGTTATTCGGCAGTAAAGCTCTGTATTGGAAGAAAAAAGGCAAAAAAGATGAAAAGGCCCCTTTTAGGGGAGTTTAAAAAGGTTTTTGGAGATAGAGAAGAGTATCCTGCTGAGTTAATTAAAGAAGTAAGGGGGGAATTTGATCCGCAAATTTATAGCGTTGGAGCAGAACTTTCACCTTCAATTTTTGAGCCTGGAGAGGTTGTAGATGTTATTGGGTATACAAAGGGAAGAGGTTTTGCTGGGGTTGTTAAAAGATGGGATTTTGCTGGAGGACCCGCTTCCCACGGTTCAATGTCTCATAGAAGACCTGGTTCAATAGGTCAAACAACAGATCCGGGAAGAGTTTGGAAAGGAAAAAGGATGGCTGGACACTATGGAAATGAAAGAGAGGCCGTTCATAACCTGAAAGTTGTATACGTTGATGTGGATAATAAGATTATAGGTCTAAAAGGATCTGTTCCTGGTCCAAATGGGTCGGTTGTAATTATAAGGAGTCCTAAAAGGGTAAAAAAGAAATGAAAGCTAAAGTCTTTGATATAACAGGAAAAGAAGTTGGCGAAAGAGAATTGCCCCACTATATTTTTGATCTGAAACCTAACATACATTTACTTTGGCTAGTGACAAAATATTACTTATCAAGATGGAGAGTGGGGTCGGCAAATACAAAAACAAGGGGAGAGGTAAGAGGTGGTGGAAGAAAACCCTGGCCTCAAAAACATACTGGTTGGGCAAGACACGGATCTATTAGATCTCCAATATGGAGAAAGGGGGGAGTTGTTTTCGGCCCAAAACCAAGAGATTTTTCAATAAGTGTTCCCTATAAGGCCAGGCTAAAAGCTCTATATATAGCATTAAGCGATAGAGCAAGAGATAAAAGGATCAAGGTGTTAACAGGTCTAAATGATTTAGCGCTAAAAACAAAAGAGGGGGAGAGGGTTATAAGTAATCTCGGTTTAAATGATACAAAGGTTATTCTTCTATTCGCAGACAATGAAAGAAAGCACTTTTTAGCCTTTAGAAATATTGAAAAGGTCACCTGTAAAAGAGCTATAGATGTTAATGCCTACGATATTTTAAATTCTAAATTTGTAGTTTTTTCGGATGAGGGCCTTAGTGAGTTTTTGAAAGTAAGGGGAGGGTTAAAAAGTGAAGAGTCCCTATGATATTATAATTTCGCCCATTATTACTGAGAAGGGAACCTTTTTAAGGGGGAGGTCAAATTACTACGTATTTAAAGTTAGAAAAGACGCCAATAAAAAGGAGATAAAGTGGGCAATTGAAAATCTTTACAAGGTAAAAGTTGAAAAGGTCAGAACTGTTAATGTTAAGCCAAAGCCAAAAAGGTTAAGACATAGACTATACGGCAGAACGTCTGCTTGGAAAAAGGCATATGTTAAATTAAAAGAGGGGGAAACAATACCTTTATATGAAGGAGTTTAAAAAGGAGATAACATGGGTATAAAAAGATATAAGCCCTATACGCCATCAAGAAGGTTTATGACAGGATATACCTTTGAAGAGATTACAAAGACAGAACCTGAGAAAAGCTTAGTTGTACCGCTAAAAAAGAAGGCTGGTAGAAACAACCAAGGTAGGATAACTATAAGGTTTAGGGGCGGGGGTCACAAAAGACTATATAGGATCATTGATTTTAAAAGAGATAAGTTTGGTATACCTGCAGAGGTTTTAAGTATTGAGTACGATCCAAACAGAACAGCAAGAATAGCCCTTTTGTGTTATAAAGATGGCGAAAAAAGATATATACTTGCTCCAGAGGGTTTAAAGGTAGGTGATGAGGTTGTTTCTGGTCCTGGCTCTCCCTTAAAAGTTGGAAATGCCTTACCACTTTCAGAAATCCCTGAAGGAATGGAAATTCATAATATAGAACTTGTTCCTGGTAGAGGTGGTAAATTAGTAAAAGCTGCAGGATCTGCTGCTGTTATTTTGGCAAAAGAGGGAAATTATGCTCATGTTCAGCTTCCATCGGGTGAAATAAGACTTATAAACCAGAAGTGCTTGGCAACCTTAGGAAGAGTTTCAAATGTTGACCACGAGAACATAGTTATAGGAAAGGCAGGAAGAAAAAGATGGATGGGTAGAAGGCCTCATGTAAGAGGTACAGCAATGAACCCATGTGATCATCCTCATGGGGGTGGAGAAGGGAGAACAAAAGGTAAAATTCCTAAAACTCCATGGGGGAAAATAACAAAGGGTAAAAAAACAAGAAATCCCAGAAAAGTTTCAAGTAGATTTATAATTAAAAGGAGAAAATAAACTATGGCAAGGTCAAGTAAAAAAGGAGTTTATGTAGATCTTAAGCTTTTAAAAAAAGTTTTAAAGGCAAAACAAAGTGGAGACACAACGCCCATAAAGACTTATTCACGAAGGAGCACCATTATCCCTGAAATGGTGGGACTAACGATACAGGTACACAACGGTAGAAAGTTTATTCCGGTTTATATAACAGAGCTTATGGTAGGGCATAAGCTTGGTGAGTTTTCACCAACAAGAACCTTTAGAGGACACAAGAGTAAAAGAGAAAAGGAAGCAGCAAAAGAAACAAAAAAAGAGGGGTAAAATGGTTGAGGGAGTTGCAAGGATAAAGTATTTAAGAACTTCTTTTAAAAAGTCTAAGAGAGTTTGTGAGGCAATAAGAGGTAAAACTGTAAAAGAAGCCTTAGATATTTTATATTTCCTTACGAAAAAACCTGCTAAATTGTTATATAAGGCTGTAAAATCTGCATGTAATTCTTATGCTGTAAAAAAGGGAATTAAGTTTGATGAAGTTGATTTAAAAAATTTAAGGGTTAAGATTTGTAAAGTAGATAAGGGTCCAACTTGGAGAATTTTAAGACCTGGATTTAGAGGGGTACCGCGTATTGCAAGAAGACACACAGCTCATTTTACAGTTGTGGTAGAGGAGGTAAAGTAATATGGGACAAAAAGTTCATCCTTATGGTTTTAGACTCGGTATACATAAGGATTGGAAGGCTCATTGGTTTGCTGATAGGAAGTCTGAATATGTAAAGTATTTCGAGGAAGATAATAAAATTAGATCTTATCTGAGGGAAAGATATAAAGATGCAAGGGTATCTGATATTGTTATTGATAGAGCTGGAGAGCAGATAACTGTGACGATTCATACTGCTTCTCCTGGTATGGTTATAGGTCAAAAGGGGAAAGAAATAGAACTTGTTAAAAAAGAACTTTCTACGTTTATAAAAAATGAGAACATTACTATACATGTTCAAGAGATAAGAGTTCCAGAACTTGATGCTCAGCTTGTTGCTGATGGTATTGCAAGAAGGATAGAACAGCAGGTATCTCATAGGAGGGCAATGAAAAGAGCAGTTTCCCAAGCTCTAAGGATGGGAGCAAAGGGTATAAAAGTTCAATGCAAGGGAAGACTTCAAGGAGCTGAGCTTGCAAGGAAAGAAGGGTATATGCAAGGTAGAGTTCCTTTACAGACTATAAGGGCAGATATTGATTACGGTTTTTCGACTGCCTTTACAAGGTATGGAACAATAGGAGTTAAGGTTTGGATATATAAAGGTGATATTCTTGAAAAACCAGAAATCGAGGAGGTCTAAATATGCTTCAGCCAAAAAGAATGAAATATAGAAAACAACATAGGGGAAGAAGGAAAGGAAAAGCTATTGATGGGTGTTATCTTGCTTTTGGTGAGTATGGTTTAAAGGCACTTGAGTCAGCCTGGATTAAGGCAAATCAGATAGAGGCTTGCAGGTTAGCTATTGGAAGATATTTAAAAAAGGGTGGTAAGTTATGGATAAGGATTTTCCCTGATAAACCTGTTACTAAAAAGCCTGCAGAAACGAGAATGGGAAAGGGTAAGGGAAATGTTGATCATTATGTGGCTGTTGTTAAAAGAGGTAGAATTCTTTTTGAACTTGCTGGTGTTTCAGAAGATGTTGCAAGGAGAGCTCTTGAGTTAGCCTCTCACAAGTTACCAATAAAAACAAGATTTGTGACTCAAAAGGAGGGAGGATGGTGAAGGCATCTGAACTAAGAGAACTTGATCAGGATGAACTTTTAAGAATTCTAAAAGAATTAAATGAAAAATTATTTGAGCTAAGAACTAAGAAAGTTTTAGGTAGTCTTGAGAAACCTACTGATATTAGAAAAGTTAAGAGGGATATTGCGAGAGTCAAAACAGTTCTAAGAGAAAAATTTGGAAAGAATTATTAGAAATTATTTATAAATGTGAAAAAAATTTTAAAATTTTTTGAATTCTTTCTTGGTAATGAGATTGCGATAGATTTAGGAACGGCGACGACTTTGATTTATCTAAAAGAAAAGGGAATTGTACTTGATGAACCCTCAGTAGTTGCTGTAGAAAGAGAGTCTGGAAAGGTTATAGCAGTGGGAAACGAGGCTAAGAAAATGTTAGGTAAAACTCCAGGTGAGATTGTGGCAAAGAGGCCAATGAAAGACGGTGTTATAGCTGATTTTGCTCTAGTTCAAGAAATGCTTCACTATTTCATTACAAAAGTAACTAAAAAGTCCTTATTTGTACATCCAAAAATTTTAATATGTGTTCCCTCAGGAATAACAGATGTAGAAATTAGAGCCGTAAGGGATTCAGCAATTCAGGCAGGAGCAAGAGAAGTCTATCTTGTTTCAGAGCCTATAGCTGCAGCAGTTGGAATAGGTCTTCCTATTTCAGAACCCGTTGGAAACATGGTAATAGATATCGGCGGTGGAACTACTGAAATTGCAGTGATTGCACTAAACGGAATTGTTTCAAGTGTCTCTATACGTGTTGCTGGTGATGAGTTAGATGAAGCAATTATAGAGTATATTAAAAGGAAGTATAACGTTTTAATAGGGGATCAGACTGCTGAAAGGATTAAGATTGAAATTGGGAACTGTTTGCCAATTGGGGATGAAAGGGAGATGGAAGTTAGAGGAAGGGATTTAGTAAGGGGTGTTCCCAGAACAATTAAGATAACTTCACAGGAAGTGAGGGAAGCTCTAAGAGAACCTCTTGCTCAGATAATAGACTCTACAAAGAAGGCTCTTGATAAGACACCTCCAGAACTTTCCTCAGATATTATAGATAGAGGTATCTATTTGACAGGAGGTGGAGCTTTACTTAGAAATTTGGATGTTTTGATTCAGGAAGCTACAGGTCTTCCTGTGAGAGTTGCTGATGATCCAAGGACTTGTGTAGTAAGAGGAGCTGGAAAAATACTTGATAACTTTGAAATGTATGAGAAGGTTCTTTTAAAAGAAAGAAAAAAAATATTTGAGTAAATTACTTTATTTTTTTCTTTTAATTTTTTTTTCGCTTTTAACATTCAGTAAGAAGGTTAGAGGATTTATTGATGAGAAAATTGAAAGTTATGTTTATTATCCTTATTTTTTTGCTTATAATGAAATACATTCTTTTTTTTATATAAGGAGTAAAAAGCTTGAAGGTTTAAAGTTTAAACTGAAAAAGGAGGAGGTTCCTCTCTTTGTTAGTTTTCCTGTATATTATGATGAATTTCCTTATCCAAAAATTCTAATTTTAAAAGGAGAAGGAAAAAAGGGAGATGTAGTTGTAACTGAAAATGCACTGGTTGGTAAAGTTATAGAGGTTAAAAAGAACTTTTTAAAGGTTAAAACTGTTTTTAATGAGGAATTTAAGTGTTCTTTAATTTCAAAGTATAATCTTTTATCTATTTATCAAGGAACCGGTGGAAGATTTGGAATTGTTAATTTTTATCCCACTTGGGGTGAAATAAAAAAGGGTGATACTTTATATACAAGTGGCATAACTGAAAATTTTCCTAAGGGTATCCCTGCCTTTATAGTAGACAGTATAATAAAAAAAAGAAGCGATATCTTTTTTGAGTTATACGTTTCTCCTTTGTGGAAACCAGAGAAGTATTGTTTATATTATGTTGTCCCACCTTCACGATGAACAATTTTTTAATTTTTGTTTTTAATCTATCTTTTATACTCCCAGTATCAAAAATTTTTTTTCCAGACCTACCCATTGATATATCTTTGATTTTTATGTTTCTTATAGTTGTAAATAATCTAAAACCCTTAAGTTTTTTGTATCTCTTTATTTTTGGAATTTTCTACGATTATTTTTCAAAGGTTCCTATCACTTTCTTTTTGATAGTAACTTTCATGGTTTATTATTACCTTAAGAATAAACTTAACTTTTCACTTTTTGTTTTGAAGATTTTTAGGAATGCCTTTATATTTATCCCTCTCACTCTTGTAAAGGGTTTTTCTTTCTTTTTTCTAACTTTTGTTTTTTTCTCTTTGATTGAAATTATACCATGGAGGAGAATTTTGGAATTAAAATTTTAAAATCCTTTTTAATTCTTTCAGTTCTTTTGTTCTTTCTAAAAATTTTTGATTATCAAGTTATAAAAGGAGAATTTTTTGAAAAAAAGGCTATTGAGTTTAAGTCTAAAAAGATAAGGATACCTTCTAAGAGAGGAAAAATTTTAGATAGAAATGGATTAGAAGTAGCGTATTGGCGCACAGGTTTCAGATTATTAAAAGGCGACTCCTTATATAAAGAGGATGTTCAAATGGAGGAAGTCGTTAAGTATTTAGAAGATCCAGACTCTTCAAAGATTTTTAATGTCTACGCTTTATTATATAGGTATTATCCCCACGAGAATATTTTTGCTCAAACTATTGGCTACACAGGTCTCCCTGATAAGATAGAGGTTAAAAGAGGGATTGATCCACTTTTAAGAATAGGGAAAACTGGTTTAGAAAAATTTTATGATGATATTTTAAGAGGTACTGATGGTTTTAAATTTCTTTTGATGGATGTAAAGGGGAAAATTTATAACAGAGAAACAAGACCCCCACTTGAGCCAATTGACGGTAAAGATATAACTGTTAACCTTGATATGGAACTTGGAAAATATATAGATTCTATTTTTAAACCTTACGGTAGAGGTGCTTGTGTTGTAATGGAGTCTCAGACAGGTGAAGTTTTAGCGTTATATTCAAAACCCTCTTATAATCTAAATTATCTTACGGGAAAAACTGAAAAAGAAGAGCTAGCTAAGGTGGTGAATGATTCTTCTAATCCACTTTTAAATAGATGTATTCAAGGTTTATACCCACCCGGTAGTATCTTTAAAGTTATCACGGCTTTAATAGCTTTAGAAGAGAATTTAATAGATACAAATAAGGTTATATACTGTGAGGGATTCTATAAGTTTGGAAACAGAGTTTTTAAAGATTGGAAAGAGGAGGGTCATGGTTATGTAAATTTTTATAAAGCTATAGAAGTTTCCTGTGATGTTTATTTTTATGAACTTTCAAAAAGGATTGGCTTAAAGAGATTTTTAGATTACCTGGAGAAGTTAAGTATTTTTGAAAAAACGGGAATTGATCTATATGAGGAAAAAAGGGGATTTAGACCAAATCTTGAGTTTTACACAAGGAAATATGGAAAGTATGGGTTTGGTGAGGGAAATGTTTTAAATCTTGGAATTGGTCAAGGAGAGATTCTTATGACTCCCTTGCAGTTAGCACTCTTATTTTCTTTGATTGCATGTGAGGGTAAAACAAAAACTCCTCATCTTTTGAAGGATTTAAAGGTGCAGGAGATCGAATTGCCCTTTAAAAAGGAAAATATAAGAACTTTAAAAAGGGCTCTTTTAAGAGTAGTTCATGGAGAAAATGGGACAGGTAGGTTAAGTTATGTTGCAGGTTTAAAAATCGGTGGAAAAACAGGAACAGCTCAAAATCCATTTGGTGAGGATCATGCTCAGTTTGCCTGTTTTTTCCCTTTTGATAATCCCAGGTTTACAGTTTATGTAATTGTGGAGAATGCAGGTAAAGGTGGTGAGATAGCCGCTCCGATAGCTGGAAGGCTTGTTAGTTGGCTCAATGAAAGATATATTAAGGGTTCAAAATAGAATCTTAATAATTTATTTACTTATTTCTTTTTTAGGTATATTAAATATTTTTTCAGTCTCACGTTCTTTTGGAAGTTATCTTTTTATAAGGCATCTAATTTATTTTGGAATTGGATTTTTTTTATTGATTATTTTTAGCAGAATAAGTATACCGAGGTGGAGAGAGTTTTATTATCTATTTTTTTTAGCTGGTACTTTTTTACTTCTTCTTGTTCTTATTAAGGAGGAAGGTATTAAAAGGTGGCTTTACATAGGAAATTTTTCCTTTCAGGTTTCTGATGCAGTTAAGCCCCTTTTTATTTATTTTTATTCTATGAACTGTTCATTTATAAAAAATGGTAATTATTTTAAGTCGTTTAAAACTTTTACTCTTTACTTAATTCCCTTTTTTCTGATTTTATTTGAGCCTGATCTTGGTTCTGCCCTTTTTTATCTTTTTCTTTTTGGAGTATATGTTCTTGTTTTGAATTTTACTCTTGGAGTTAAACTCTTTTTTATATTTTCTTTTCTATCAATGATTTTTTCTTTTAATTTTATTAGTTTCTTTGTTTTTTCTGTTGTGTCGTTTTTATTAGTTTTTTTAATTAAAAGTTTTAAAGCTTCTGATAGGATTTTACTTTCTCTTGCAATTTTGATGCCGGGTTTAACTGTTCCATTTATATACAACAATGTTTTAAAGGAGTATCAGAGAAAGAGGCTCAAGTATTTTTTAAATCCGGCGGACGATCCAAAGGGTGCAGGTTGGCAGGTTTTGCAGGGTCAACTTGCTATTGGTTCAGGTGGTGTTTTTGGTAAAGGTTTTTTAAAGGGTTCTCATAAGTCCCTTGCTTTTTTACCGCAGGCTTATTCTGATTTTGCCTTTGCTTCCTTTGCTGAGGAGTTTGGTTTCTTGGGTTCCCTCTTTTTGATTTTACTTTACTTTTTTTTACTTATTTCACTTTTAAATTTGAGTAAAGAGAAAGAGGGTTTTGAAACTTTCTTTATTCTTGGGACTTTTTCCTCTATTTTTTACGCCTTTTTTGTAAATATTGGAGGTGTGTTAGGTCTTTTACCAATAACAGGTATCCCTCTTACATTTTTCTCTTATGGTGGAACTAATTTTATCATAAACAGTATTCTTCTTGGAGTTTCGCTTTCTTTTACAAGGAAGTCTTATTAATCTTTTGTAATAAGAAAGTAGCTAGCTTTTTATCTATGGTAAGTATATGATTTGTAAACCAATTTTTCATAAAATTCATAGTTTCAATGCTAATTCCAAGAAGCCCCTTTTCATGTTTGTCTAATAATTCTTTAACTTTAGTTTTGAAAAATTCATGAGCATTTTATGTTCCTGAAATTCCTGATATTTATATCTAGTCATTAAATCTTCTTCAGTATTAAAATGATATTCTGAGTAGCTTTTAAGTTCATTTAGAATCTCATTAATATAATTTCTTTTCCTTGTTTCATTGCACTATGTAGTTCATTCATAATTTCAAAAAATCTTTTGTGTTGTTCATCAATTATCTTAACACCTAAGGCATATTTTTCATCCCAATTTATGAAACTCAGTAATGATTATAACTAAAATTTTAACTATTTTCAAAACAGATCCTTTTTAAAGCGAGGGTGATAGAGATAATAAATCGTGCTTTGTTCCTAGAATAGTCAAATATTTTCCTTTCTTGTAGTTTTTTATGGTTTTAAACTTGGAATTTTTCTTGAATTCTTAAAAGCTTTTTGGGATCCTTTATTCTTTTGGTATTTTGCCTTCTTTTACAAGAGAGTCTTATTGATCCGATTTTTGTAACAAAGTAGATAGCTTTTTATCTGTGTTAAGTATATGATTTGTTAGCCAATTTTTCATAAAGTACAAAACCTCAATGCTAATTCCAAGAAGCCTTTTTTCATGTTTATCTAATACTTCTTTAATTTTAGTTTTGAAAAATTCGTGTTCATCTTTATGTTTCTGAAATTCTTGATAGTTATATCTATTCATGAAATTTTCTTCGGTGTTAAAATGATATTCCGAGTAGTTTTTAAGTTCATTTAAAACCTTATCAATGATTTCTTTGCCTTTTCCTTGCCACATTGCGCTATGTAGTTCATTGAGAATCTCAAAAAATTTCTTATGCTGTTCATCAATTTCCCTTATGCCTATAGCGAATTTTTCATCCCACTTTATAAAGCTCATTTTGTATATTTTGGAGTATAATAATTATAACAAAAATTTTAGCTTTTTTTTTCAAAGATGTTAAAAAAAATTTTTACTTTTTTTATAGTTATACTATTTATAATTTTTGTAGTTTCACTTTTAATTTTGTTATATCCTTACAATAAGGCGAGGGTAATAGAGATAGTAAATCGAGTTGGGGTTTGGGGTCCCCTGCTACTGGTTTTTTTTCATTCTTTTCAAGTAATAGTTGCACCTTTACCTGGCCACGTATTTCCCTTTCTTATAGGTTTTTTTTATGGTTTTATACCTGGAATTTTTCTTGCAATTCTTGGGAACTTTTTAGGATCATCCTTAGGATTTCTTCTCGGTAGAATGGGAGGAAAAAAATTTTTAAAATTAAAAAAATTTGAAAAATTAGAGAAGTATAAAGAAAAAATAAAATCAAAGAGTTTTCTTTGGCTTTCAATACTTTTTCTACTTCCTTTACCTGGTATACCAAAAGACCTTTTATGTTATTTCGCCGGATTTATTGGAGTAAGGATAAAAGATTTTATTTTGGCTTTACTTCTTGGTAGACTTCCAGCTGAGATTTTTTGGGTTTTAACAGGAGCTGGGGTTTATAGTTTTCTTACTCCCCCCTCCTGATTTTTAAAAATTAAAACGCCGGGCTACGACCTACTCTCCCATACCCTTGCGGGTATAGTACCATCGGCCCTGGAGGGCTTAACTTCTGTGTTCGGAATGGGAACAGGTGTTTCCCCTCCGGTATGGTAGCCCGACGTTATAGTATTATAACTTAACTTTTTGAAAATTTCAAGTCATTTAGTCTTTTGAGACGAATTTACCTTGATAACTGTCTCTCCTTTCAAGTTCTTTTTCTATATCATTAATTAACTTTAGTTTATTTTTACACCATAAAGGTGCAATAAGTAAATCCTCAGGAGCTTCGCCTGTTAGTCTTGCAATTAAAATATTTTTATCTAATCTTTCTATAAAATCACATACGATATTCACATATTCTTCCAACTCAAGAGGCCTGTATCTACCCTCTATAAACTCTCTCTCAAGTTCTGTGTATTTAACAACATGGAGTGGGTGAATTTTAACTCCATTGATTTTTAACTTATTTAAGAAATGGGCTGTATTAATATAGTCTTTGTATGTATCACCGGGAAGGCCAATTATAACATGAGCCATTATTCTTATTTTTCTTTCCTTTAGTTTTAAGACCGATTCTTCAAAACACTTTAGGTCATGACCTCTTTTTGTTAATATCATACTCTTTTCATTTGCAGATTGAAGTCCAAGCTCTACCCATAGGTAGGTAATTTCATTTAGCTCAGAGAGAAGATCTAAAACATCATCAGGAAGACAATCACAGCGGGTTCCTATTGATATTCCTACTATATCAGGGTGAGTATTCAAAGCTTCATAGTATACTTTTCGCATATAATTAACATCTCCATAAGTGTTTGTATAAGCTTGAAAATAAACGATAAATTTGTTTACTTTTTTTCTTTCTCTTAATATTTCTATCCCTTTAATTATCTGATCTTTTAAAGGAATGAATCTTCTTGCAGTTTCAGGAACAAAGGAAGGATTATAGCAATATATACATTTAGCTTGGGGTGGACACTTAAATCCTGCGTCTACCGAAATTTTCCAAACTTTTTCTTTAAAGATTTCCTTAAGGTGCTGAGAAAATTTATTATACCTCATCTACCCCCTTTAATTTACTGTACCAAACATCCATAAATTTTTTAACCTTTTTTTCTTTTAGAAGTTTTTTGTAAAATCTAAAATTTTGCTTATAAAATTCAAAGGTTTTTTTGATTGCGTCATTAAAGTTCCAGCTATATTTAAAACCTAAGGAGAACAGTTTAGTTCCATCGAGTGAGTATCTTCTGTCGTGAGCAGGTCTATCCTTTAAAAATTCAATAAATTTTTCTTTTTCGACTCCAGCAAGATCACATATAATTTCTGCAACTTTTATGTTTTCTAACTCAGTATTTCCTGGCAAGTTGTATTCCTCTCCTATTTTTCCTTTTTTAAAGATTAAATAAATTCCTCTCACAGCATCCTCTTGATAAATCCAGCTTCTTATTTGTTTTCCGTCGCCGTATATAGGAATCTTTTCTTTCATCAAAACTTTCATAATAGAAAGGGGAATAAATTTTTCGGGAAATTGTCTTTCTCCAAAGACGTTTGAAGGTCTTACAATTATCACTGGGAGACCGTAAGTTTTATAAAATGAGTAGACTAACCTGTCAGCGCCAGCCTTTGAAGCGGAATAGGGACTTGATGGATAAAGGGGTGAATCTTCCTTAGCTTTTCCCTCTATGATTTCACCGTATATCTCGTCAGTTGAAATATGTATAAATTTTCCTCTTTGTCCATTTATTTCTTTAAAGGCATAAAGCAAAAAGTATGTACCTACTACATCTGTGAACACAAATCTATGAGGGTACATGATTGACCTATCTACGTGGGTTTCGGCGGCAAAATGAAATAAATTGTCTATGAAAGTCATAACCACTTTTAGTGGTTCTAAGTTAGTAATTGATGCTACAATCAAAAGTAATCTATCTTCTTTTGATATAAACTTTTTTATTAGATCTTCTAGTTCTTTTTTACTATAAATCTTTTTATAACTTTTTATTTTAGATCTTTCAAATTTAAAATAGTCTTTTCCGAACAACACCACAACAATGTTATCCTCTTTTAGAAAAGGAGATAAGTTAAAGGGTAAGCCTGAGTATGTGAGGGAGTCGTATACGATGAATTTTGAGTTTTTTTCTTCATTTATAAGATATCTTATAAAGTTTGAACCGATAAATCCAGCTCCACCTGTTACAAGGTATAGTCCCATCTAATTATTTTATAAAAAAATAATTTCTTCCTTTAAAGTTAAGAAGCTCAAAATCTACATCTATGAAATCTTTTAGGAGTTCAGGCGTTTCAAAAATTTTATGCTTTTCTATGAAAAGAGAATTGCTACCTTCTTTCATTAAAAGGAGGTAGTCACAAAACCTTAATATGATATTTAAATCGTGAAGAACAAAGATTAAAATTTTGTTTTCCCTTTTAACTTTATTTACGATTGTTTCAAAAATATATAGGGTATTTTCAAAATCAAGGTGTAAATTAGGCTCATCAAGAATAAAAACCTCTGGATCCTTAATTAAGGAGCGTGCCAATAAAACCTTTTGTTTTTGACCCCCTGAAATTTCAGTAAATTTTTTATTCCTAATTTTATAAAGATCAAATAGATTTAAAACTGAATTTATCCTATCTTCTTTAACGTTTCTATAGGGGTATAAACCAAGTTCAACCATCTCGTAGACTGTAAAGGGAACCTCAGATTCGTAAAATTGTGGAAGATAGGAAATTTTTTTTGATCTTGACAATGCATCCATTTTAAATATATTTTCACCGTCAATAAGCACCTCACCACTTAGAGGTTTGAGTATTCCCGAAATAGTTCTAAGAAGAGTTGTTTTACCAGAACCGTTTTTCCCAAATATAGCTAAGATTGATCTTTCATTTAGAGAAAAAGAGAGCCCCCTTATTATAGGGGACCCTCTATAACCGCCAAACAAATTTCTTACTTGTAGTTTAATCTTAAACCCTTCTCAGGAATTTTAATTTGCCTTTTGTCTTTAAGAGAGGTACCCTGTTTTCTTTCGTTTTCTCTCATTTTCTTTAGGAAGTTATCAACTATTCCATCGCCATCTCTATCCAAAGTATCTCCTTTAATTTTATAGATTCTTTCACTTTTTATCCTCTTCTCATGATATTTTTCATAAGATTTTTCACTACCTGGTTTTACCCTTACTTCTATGGAGAATAAATAAACCGGTATAAAAAGAAAAAGGAGTTTTTTCATTTTCTTGACCTTCTATTTTCAATTCTATTTTCTGGTATTACTCCCCTGCCTTTCAAATTAATCTTCTCTATAGAGCCAGGAATTTTAATGGGTCTCTGCTTTTCAATTTTCCTTTGCCTTTCATATTCAGAATTTTCTCTATAAGATCTATTCAGTTCTCTTTTTTCCTCAAAAGTTCTTTCTTCAAATTTTAACCTTTCCTCTTCCATTATGGGGACTCTTCTTTTTTCAGAGGATTCTCTTTCAAAATCCCTTATTTTTTCTGTATCCTCAAAAGTTTTTTCCTGAGGCCTTTCTTTTTCAAATTTTAACCTTTCTCTTTTCACCTCAGAGATTCTTCTTTTTTCGGAAGGTTCAGTTTCTATTTTTCGTATGGTTTTAACTTCTCTTTCAAAGTTTCTCACTTCTTTTATATCTTCTATTTCCGGAAGTTGTAATTTTTCTCTGATCTTAATTATTTCTCTAACTTCTTTACCTTCAACAAGTCCTGCTTCTTTTACTCTTAATCTCACATTCTTTTCAATTTCTTGCAAGCGAATTTTTCTTTCACGTGTAATTTCTTTAGAAAATTCCCATCTTGTCCTTACTCTGTATCTTTCTGGAATAGATTTTACATAACGAGGAATATAAACATACCTATATTCATAGACTCTAATTTCGTATATAGGACAGAAGTCAAAGTAAAAGTAGAAGAAGATGCGCGGGTAGTGGCAGTCATAACAAAACCAGGGTGCTGGATGATAGATGTAATACCTGGGAATAACGTAGTAGCACGTCCAAGCACCAAAATAAATTTTGGGAAACCAAAAAGGTGGCCTGAATTTGAAAACTAAGACAAAATCTACATCATCGTAGTCGTAATAAATAAAGGAATGGGGAGGTAAAGGTTCAAAGCATTCATCTGGAATATCATATATAGGATAAGGTACAACTACTGCGTAAATGTATTCGATACCTTGTTCGTAAGAAGGGAACCACTCTACATCATCGTAAAAATCGTCAGGCAAAACGTAGTGAACTCCAGCTTTTATATATACTGGTTTTCCTACAGGGAAGATCAATTTTGACTTTCCTGAGGGATCAATGTTAAATAAGTAAAGGTAGCCATCGACCTTAGAAATAAGATTAACTTTTATCTTTTCACCTGCTGTATAGACTGACTTATGACCCCCTTCAACCCAGAGTTCCACCATTCTTGCCTGAAGTAAGGCAAAGGATACTATGGTTAAAAAGATTAATTTTTTCATATTAACCTCCTTATTCTGTTTTAGGGGATTTAAACCCCTTTGAAGGTTTAGAAAGTTCAGGGTTTCCCTCATCTAATTGATAGGCCCATTCAAAGTACATACTATTATTTAAAATTTTTAAAATTCTTATTTTTGCAAAATGATTATGTTTAGTCCAAAAAACATAGATGTGTCCTTCAATTGCCTCTAAAATGCCGAGTTTAGACCAACCCTCTAAAGGTGCATAACTTATCTCATCAAAATTTTCAGCATAACCCATATCTTGAACAAATGTAAGTGTATCAGGCACTATTATATATCCTATGTGAGTAGAGGTATCGTATTTAAAGTAAAAATCACAGTTTGGTGAAATATAGGGACATACTATTTGATGTTCAAAATCGAAACCTGAGAAATTTGGATTTATAAGATAGCTAAAAACAACATCTTCACCGTCAGGTCTTGGTGTATCAAATACTTTTTCAGGTGAAAGATCAGATTCGTTACCTGCTGTATCATAGGCTGATACAGCGTAGTAATATGTTATTCCGTTTTGGACGTTATAATCTATAAAATTTGTTATATTTGGTGGTAAGATTTCAATTTTATTATAAGGTCCTTCATAGGAGAAACCTCTCCAGACAATATACCCGGCAAGATCTCTTTCAGTATTTGGGAGCCAATAAAGGTACACTCTTTTGTTGCCTGTTACAGAGTATACTCCTCTTGGTGGAGCTGGAGGTATGTTATCCTTATATGGAGTATGATATTCGTTGATTATACATCCTAAGGATAGAGAGAGTATTATCATTATTGCTATTTTTTTAGTCCTTCCCATTTTTAAACTCCTTTTCTATTAAAAATTAATACAATATCTGTTCCATGAAAAATTAGATAAAATTGCACAAAGTTTGTTCAAAAAGTTATAATTTTTATTCAAAGCTTAGGCCGGAGTGGCGGAATGGAAGACGCGGCGGACTCAAAATCCGCTCTCCTTCAAAGGGAGGTGAGGGTTCAAGTCCCTCCTCCGGCACAAATAAGGAGGAAAAAATGGCCTATATCATCTGTGAACCCTGTATTGGTGTAAAAGATACAGCCTGTGTAGAAGTTTGCCCAGTTGATGCTATTCACCCAAGAAAAGATGAGCCTGAGTACGAAACTTCAGATCAACTGTATATAAATCCTCAGGTCTGTATTGACTGCGGTGCCTGCGAGTCAGTCTGCCCAGTTCAAGCAATTTACGCAGAAGATGCTGTTCCTGATAAATGGAAAGATTTCATCAAAAAGAACTACGAGCACTACGGTCTCACACCTCCTTAAAAAAGTCTATCTTAAGATCTTTTAGGGGGGAAGGATTTCCCCCTTTTTTATTTTTTATCAAATATTAACTCTAAAATCTCTTCTTTTTTTAGTTCTCTTTGCTTTTTAAATTCTTCGACGATTGAATAATCTTCGCTTCCGAAAAGACTAAGTTCGTAATGGTTGCTTTCTTCTATATAAAAAATACCAACTGGAATTTTTCCTTTTTTCCATGTGTTAATTATGGACGATATTGCTTCTTCTCTGGAAGAGTAAGGACCATCAAGTAGTTCTATGTTTTCTCTGAAGTAATCATAGGAATACTCCTCGTTATAAGTCACACAGGGAGAAAGGACATCAATATGTGAAAAACCCTTGTGTTTTAGGGCGGCTTTTATGTATTCCTTAAGGCTCTTTATATCACCCGAAAAACCTCTTGCTACAAAGGTTGCACCAGCAGAAAGAGATAGTAAACAGGGTTCAATGGGACGATCTTTAGAGCCGTAAGGTGTGGTTCCCCTTACAAATCCATAAGGTGAGGTAGGCGACACTTGTCCTTTTGTTAGGGCATAAATTTCGTTATTCATTACAATGTATTTAATGTTTATATTCCTTCTTGCTGCATGTATAAGATGGTTACCGCCAATACCGTACCCATCGCCATCACCACCAGTTACTATAACATTTAATTTTTGATTTGCTAACTTAACTCCTGTAGCAACAGCTAAAAGCCTACCATGAATAGTATGAAAAGCATTAGCATTAATATAATCCGGCAATTTAGATGAACATCCTATTCCACTTACAATAACAGTATCAAAGGGGGAAATTCCAAGTTCAAAGAGTGCCTGTTTTAATGCTGTAAGTACTCCAAAATCTCCACAACCCGGACACCATGTACTCTTTTTCCCTTCATAAATTTTAATATTTTTAATTTCAAAATCTAAGATTTTTTCCATTTCAACCTTCTCCCTTTATAATTTTTTTTATTTCCCTTACTATTTCAGAGGGTTTAAAGGGTAAGCCGATGTATTTTCTTAGAGAAAAAACGTTCTCTTTTTTTCCCCATATTCTTGAAAGGTAATTTCTAAGCTGAGAAAATGAATTAAGTTCGCAAACAAAAACGTTTTTATTAAAGGTCAGTGAATAAATATAATCTTCGTGAAGAGGAAACAAGCTTCTAATCCTAAGATAGGAAAAGTCAAGCTTTTCTTCATTTAATCTATCTACAGCTTCCCTCATGGGACCTAAAGAGGAACCTATTCCAATCAGAACGTTTTTAGCTTCTTCCCTTCCATAAAGTTCAGGAAATGGTAACTCATTAATAATATTTTCAAACTTTCTAATCCTTTTTTCTACCATTTCATTTCTATACTCACATTCCTCATCAATAAAGCCTTCTGGAGTTTTTTCATTTGAGTTATATCTCACGATTATGCCTTTCTGTCCGGGAAAACCTCTCAATGAAATACCATCCTCAGTTATCTCATATCTCTCATAGGGTTTTCCGTTTGTCATATAGCTAAGAACCATTTCGTCAGTTAAGATCTTTCCTCTTTCCCAAGTGTAATTTTCGTCATAGGGTATATCATCTATTGTTTGTTGATTTTGAGAGATTGCCTGCTCTGAGAGAACTATTACAGGAATCTGATATTTCTCAGCGAGATTGAAAGCTTTAAATGTAAATTCAAAACTTTCTTCAGGAGTTGAGGGTACAAGCACAATACGTGAAACATCGCCATGTCCTGCAAAGAGTATATGGTTTATATCTTCCTGTGAAGTTTTAGTTGGTATTCCAGTGGATGGTCCTGCTCTTTGGGCATGGTATATCACTAAGGGGACTTCTGCCATAGAGGCAAGAGAGAGTGCTTCAACTTTAAGAGCCATACCAGGACCGCTTGTGGCAGTCATAGATCTTATACCGGCAAAGGAGGCACCAATAGCCATATTTATTGAAGCAATTTCATCTTCACCCTGGACTGTTACTCCTCCATACTTAGGTAGATGCTTTGAAAGGAATTCAAAGACTTCAGTTGATGGAGTTATTGGGTAAGCTGCAAAAAATCGACAACCAGCCGCTATTGCGCCTAAGGCTACTGCTTCGTTCCCCGAGAGAAAATACCTACCAGAATCAGTTCCCCTTTCAATTTGAAATCTCTCTTTAACTATCTTCTCAGCTAACACATAGCCCTCGGTTAATGCTCTTATGTTACTCTCAACTATCTTTTCGTCTTTTGCTTTCAAATAAAAAACTATCGTATTTTTGAATTCATCGGGATCAATACTGTATATGTATCCTAAAAAACCAAGAGCTATAACGTTTTTAAATATTTCTCTTTTAAAAAGCTCTCTTGCTCTTTTTTTAAGTGGGACTGAGTAAATATAAATGTCATTAAGATGAATATCTTTTAAATCGATTTCTTCATCGACAATAATAACTCCTCCTTTTTTCAAATCACGTGGGTGGATTTTTATCGCTTTCGGTTCGAAGGCAACTAAAGAGTCTATATGGTCACCCCAAGAGTAAATTCTTTTTAAATTTGCTCTAATTGTGAGATTTGTAGGCAGACCTCTTATGTTTGAGGGAAAATCTTTTACTGACACAACATAAAGTCCTCTTCTTTTTAAAGTAAAGGCTAAAATTTCCCCGGCTAAAAGAGAACCATCTCCGGCAAGACCTGCAATTCTAACAGAAAAGTCCGAAAGTTTCATACATACCTCCTTATTTTAAAAATTAATATACAGGATCTTTTTTAAAAATTCAAGTGATTATTAAATTTTATTAATTTTAAAATTAGAAGACTTTTAAACCATCAAGCCTTAAGAGTTTCTCCCATTTTTCGTCCACTTTTTTTTGAATTTCTTCGATAAGATCGTCTCTTCCGATTAAATGGCTGAATCTTTCTTGTTTTAAAAGAAAAGTTTTTACAGGTAATTTTTCTTTAGGCTTATAGTTTACTCTATAGACTCCTTCCTCTATTTCATAGAGTGGCCAAAAACATGTCTCAACGGCTAATCTTGCTATTTCAACTGTCTCATCTTCTTTATATCCCCACCCGATAACGCATGGGGCTATTATGCTTATAAACTTGGGCCCCTCAATCTCATAGGCTTTCCTAAGTTTTCTTATAAGATCTCCCCAATGAGATATAGAAGCTTGAGCTACATAAGGAATCTTATGTGCCGCCACAATTTCTATAATTTCTTTTCTATCCTGAATTTTTCCAAAAGAAGATTTTCCAGCAGGTGAGGTGGTAGTGCTTGCACCAAATGGTGTTGCAGAGGATCTCTGAATACCTGTGTTCATATAAGCTTGGTTATCATACAAAACGTAAAGAAAATTATGCCCCCGCTCCAATGCTCCAGAGAGGGCTTGTAAGCCAATATCGTAGGTTCCTCCATCACCTCCTATAGCAATAAAAACAATTTTTTTATCTTCTTTAATTTCTCCTCTTCTTTTTAAAGCTTTATATGCCGCTTCAACACCTGATATAACAGCTGCAGCATTTTCAAAGGCAACATGAATCCAACTGCAGGGCCATGCAGAATAAGGGTAAATAGTAGAGACAACCTCTAAGCAACCTGTGGCATTAGAAACAACTACCGGATAATCAGATGATCCTAAGACCATCCTTATAATAGATGGAAAAGAACAGCCCGCACAAGCCCTATGGCCTGATGCAAGCCCTACTGTTCTTTCTGCCAGCTCCTTTAACGAAAGTATCCTCTTCATCTTTTTTACTCCCTTAACCCAATATAAATATACTCCTCAGTTATTTTATTTTTCATTCCTATATCTTTTAAAATATCAAAAACTTTCATAGCATCCTCTATTCCAAACTCTCTGCCACCCAGACCAAAAACAAAACTCTGCACTAAGGGTCTTTTTGATAAGGGATAAAGAGCTGCCCTTAACTCTATAGACAAAGGTCCTCCCATAGTGCTGAAAGTTTCAGCTCTATCCATAACTCCAACAACTTTCACATTAGTTAGCTTTTCTCTTAAAATTTCATACGGAAAGGGTCTCATCACCTTTAATCTCAAAACTCCAACCTTCTCCCCCTTATTTCTTAATTCATCCACTACTTCCTTAAACGTACCAGCAGCCGAAGACATAACCACAACTACTATCTCGGCATCCTCTATATTATATTCTTCAACAAAGGAAGGTACGTTAATACCGAACCTTGCCCTATACTCTTCAAAAACATCATTTATTATCTTTTTTGCCTTTATGACTCCTTCAAGTTGATTTCTTTTATATTCAAGATAATAATCAAATAGAGTGAGAGAACCAAGTGTAATAGGTTTTTCTACGTCAAGGAGCGAGTAGAGGGGTTTTCTTTTTCCAATAAAGCTTTTTACCTCCTCGTCTTCAAGAACAAAAACCTTTTCCATCCCATGGGTAACTATGAATCCGTCCATCATAACCATACAGGGCAGGTTTGCTTCTTCTGATATCCTTACGGCATTTATTATAGTATGATAAACTTCGTTTGCATTTTCGCAGTACATCTGAATCCAACCACAGTCTCTCGAACCCATAGTGTCTGAGTGGTCACAATGAATGTTTAGTGGTCCTGAAAGAGCTCTGTTACCTACTATCATCACGATGGGTAACCTCATAGAGGAAGCTATGTAGAGAATTTCATGCATAAGAGCAAGTCCCTGAGAACTTGTTGCAGTTATAACTCTTGCTCCTGAAGCTGAAGCCCCGATGCAAACAGAAATAGCTGAATGTTCTGATTCTACAGGGATAAATTCTGTGTCTACCTCTCCATCTGCAACATATTTAGAAAAAATCATAACTATTTCTGAGGAGGGGGTAATAGGATAGGCAGCTACAACGTCTGGATTTATCTGTTTCATTGCAAAAGCTGCTGCTTCATTACCTGTTTTAGCAACGAATTTTCTCGTCTCTACTTTCATATCTCTTCCTCCTTCATGCTTATTGCACCTTTTGGACATACGTTGGCACAGATACCGCAACCTTTACAATAATCTAGATCAATGCCAATTACCTTTCCTAATTTGACTTTTATAGCAGAATCGGGACAATAAAGAAAACAAATTAAACAATGGGTACAGTCACTTTCTGAAAATAAAGGTGTTTTTATTCTCCAGTCACCAGTTTTATATTGTGGAGAGGTGGGAGTATTTCTTACAACTCCTCCCTCTTCAAGCTCTTTCCAAGTTTTTAACTTCATTCTTTAACCTCCTTATAGGCTCTTTTTATAGCTTCAATATTTTTTTCAACAGTTTCTTTGTCGTATTTACTCATTAATCTATCTTTTAAAACCCCAATGAATTCTTCAAGGGAGTGCGATTTTAAAATTTTTAGAAGAGCGCCAAGCATTGGGGTATTGGGAAGGTTTCTTCCAAAAATCTCTTTTGAAATAGATGTAGCATCAACAGTCTTTATCTCTCCCTTTAACTCAAACTTTTCTCTTAGTTCTTCCCGTCCCATACTTGTGTTTACTATTATAATTGTGTCATTTTTTACAAAATTCCTTAAAACTTTAGATTTTAAAAGTGTTTTATCTATGACTACTATAATGTCAGGATCTTTAACTCCATAGTGGCCTTTTATAGGGTCATCGCTAATTCTGGTAAAGGCTACAACTGGAGCTCCTCTTCTTTCTGGACCGTACTCTGGGAAAGCCTTTATGTATTTTCCGATATACGCGAAAGCTTCTCCTAAAAGTAGAGCAGCTGTTTTTACTCCCATACCTCCTCTACCCAGCCACATAATATCAATTTTCTTGTTCATTTTTCCTCCTCAAATTTTAGAAATAAGTATAATTTACTTAAATGTTTAAATTCAAATAAATTCAAATTTTATTAACCTTTTTGAAATTACTTATGTTTAAAAGATAAAATTTACCAAAGGAGGTGAAAAATGGAGAAAAAAAGAATACTTATAGTTGATGATGAGGAGGATATTCTTACTCTGGTAGAGGAAATTTTAAAAGATGATTATCTTGTTGAAAGGGCGAACTCTCCGTCTAGAGCAATTGAAATTTTAAAAAGGGATTCTAATTTCGATTTAATCTTACTTGATATTATATTACCTGAAAAAGATGGGTGGGAGCTTTTAAGAGATTTTAAAAACCTTTTAAAAGATAAGGAAATTCCTGTTGCTATTTTTTCAATTCTTAAAGAACCGCAGGATATGTTAAAGGCAATTAAAGAGGGAGCAATTGCTTATATTGTTAAACCATTTGACCCTGAGGGGTTAAAAAATAGAATAAGAGAAATCTTTGAAAAATTATGAAGGATGAAATTTCCGGACTACCTTTATTAATTGAAATCATTAATCAACTTAAAGATCGTATTGAAAAAGAAAAAGAGGTTTATCTCTTAATAATTCAAATTCTCGAATCATCAATTTATGAAGATGAATTTGGATTTGATGTTTTTGATTCTTGGATAAAAAACCTTGCAGAGTTTACAAGAATTTCTGTTACAAAAGAATTTACGTCTTATGAAAATCCAATCGTGTTTACAACAGAGCCTTTTTCAAGCTTAATTTGTATTCTTTTTCCTAAAACTCATGATCCAAAAAAATTTATGAATAAATTAAAAAGTGAAATTGAAAAACTCATTCCTGCTCCCACTGCAATTACACTAAGAGAAATAAAATTTGATCCATTAAGGAGAACAGAAAGGATTATCTATCAGACGATAAATGAAGTGAAAATTGAACATATGAAAACTGAAAGTAAAATGAAATCCAATATAAAATCTCTGTTTAAAAAAATAATTAGAACAGCAGAGATAAAGATGGTTTTCCAGCCAATTTTTGAAATTTCTGAGGAAAAAACAACTTATGGATTTGAGGCTCTTGCGAGAGGACCGAAAGGAACAGAACTTGAAATGCCTTCAGCTCTTTTTTCTGTAGCTGATGAGTTAAATGAATTAGAAAGTTTAGAAAAATTATGTAGATGGAAGGCTCTTTTAACATTAAAAAAATTACCAAATGAAAAATATAAGATTTTCTTAAATGTTTCCTCTAAAATTTTGCAACAAAAAAGTAACTATATAGAAGAACTGATCGAAAATTTAGAAGAACTTAAGATAAAAAAGAATAGAATTGTATTAGAACTAACAGAGAGGTATGCTATTTATGATTTTGACACTTTAAAGAAAAATGTAAATTATCTTAAAGAGAACAATATTGAACTTTCGATAGATGATGTAGGAGTAGGGTATTCCTCACTTCAAACATTAGCTGAATTAAATCCGGATTATCTAAAATATGATATGGTTCTTGTTAGAGATATTCATAAGGATATAGTCAAGCAAAACCTTCTTGAAATGGTGTTAAATTTTGGGGAAAAAATAAAGGCAAAAGTAATCGCTGAAGGAATAGAAAAAGAGGAAGAGCTTATTACTTTAAAAAAGATCGGTATAAAGTACGGACAAGGTTTTTATCTTTCCTATCCTTTTGAAGTTGAAATATAAAAGATTTATTCAGAAACACTAATAACCTTAAATTCTACCCTCCTATTCATCGCTCTTCCTTCTCGGGTCAAATTATCCGCTATGGGCATAGTTTCACCATACCCCTTTGCAATAAGTTTCGATGGATCAATATTATGGAAATTAATTAGGTAATTCCTTACTGCTTCTGCTCTTGCCTGAGAGAGTGTGAGATTATAACTATCTGAACCCACAGAGTCTGTATGACCCTGAATTTCTATTACAGCGTTTGGATTTGCCTTTAAAAATTCAGCAACTCTATCAAGAATTGGATAAGACTCAGGTTTTATAGTAGCTTTTCCTGTGTCAAAGTAAATATTTTGTAACCTTATTGTAACCCCTTTTTGAGCTTTCTTTTTTAACTTTATGTTCTTTTCAACTAAGGGTTCACCTTCTTTAAGAACCACAGGTATACTTTCCGAAATGTAACCTTCTGCCTCAATTTTCAAAATATATGTTCCTGGTGGTAATTTTAATTTAAATGAACCAGTTTCAGGATCGCTTAGAGTCCCCTCAAATCCTGTCTCTGGAATTGAAACTTTCGCTATGATAGGCTCTTCTGTTACGTTATCTACTATCTTTCCTGTAAGTAGTATCAATTCTTTTTTCTTTAGAGGAAAATCTATAACCAGTTCAGCACCCTCCTTTAAGACAAAACTCTTTCTCATCCATGCATAACCTTCCTTTTCAACATAGAAACTATAGGTACCAGGTTCAAGCTCTACTGAATAAAAGCCATTCATGTCTGAGGAAATAGGGGGCTTATCTGTACCTTCTATCAAAATTTGAGCCATAAGGGGTTCACCACTTATTGCATCATATATTTTGCCACTAACTTTTGCAATTTTAGGTGCAGGCGGAGGAGGGGGTGGTGGAGAAGCTGGTGGAGGAGGTGGTGGAGTAACTGTAACTTTCTTAGGTAAAAGATTGTAAACGTTTGACATTAGAAAAATAAATCTCCAATCTGGTATATAAGTAAATAAGTTTCTATCATGTGAATAGATAAAAATTAACGAGTCAGCTATATTCCTTATCTTTGCATCTACAGCAAAATCAAAGATAACTCCACCTGGGGTTTTAAATCTTACTCCAGGAGTTAAAGCTAAGAGATTCGTTCTTAACTCAATAAAGTATACTCCGTGAAAGTCTAATATAAAGTCAACATAGGGACCTGCAGATAAAGTTAGATTAACTCCAAAGGGTAGCCTTGTAAAATCTTTGAATTCATCTTTATTTTTAAAAACCGTGTCTCTGCGAGGAACACCACTTTCATCGAAATTATACCACAAAATCGGGAAGATATTTTCTTTTGCAGGTCTTCCGGTTTGGTGAAATCCTATCATACCATTTAAGCTCAATATTTGAAGTTTGACTCCTAAAAGTAGATGTGACCAAAATTGGCCGCTTTGAGGTATATACATAGGAAAACCATAGGCTACAAATTTTGGATCCTTTCTTTCAATACCAAGATTAGGAAGATAATATCCAAAGGAAATTCCTCCAGAAAGTTCTATGCCAGTTAATGTATCTGAGAAAAAACTATGTCCAAGTTTTGTAAGAATATCTAAGCCTCTGTATGCGAAATAACCATCATCATCTCTTTGTCGTGGAATATCAGCCCTTTCTAACATTCTACCTTCAAAATCAGTTCTAAATCCAAACTCTAAGAAGTTAAAGGGAGTATAAGAAAATAAAATTGAGGAAAGCAGATAATGTCTTCTATCGTTGAGAGGGTTATTAACAGAATCAACTGTGTTATCCCAATATCTAAAATCTTGGAAGGAGTATCCACCGTAGAGAGAAAAAGAAAAGTCTCCCTGTTGGTGTGTTTTCGGATGAATAACTCTAAATGATCCACTTAAGCCATTTATTGATGGAACTGAAATTACAATTAACAGAAATAAGTTCATTTTCTTTTAAATTAATTTTAATGGCCCCAGGGGGATTTGAACCCCCGTCTCCACCTTGAAAGAGTGATGTCCTGGGCCTGGCTAGACGATGGGGCCATTAAAATATAATAGAATAATTTTAACACACGTTTCTTAAAAAATTCAAATTAAATAGACCTACCCTTTGCTGCAATATAAAGTTTTCTAAATTGTTCATTATCAATTATAGCCTGATTTATTAAAAAGTACGTTTCAAGGTTCTTATTAGTCTCTCTTATTCTCTCTGCAAGTTCAATAGCTAGATTTTTCAAAACTAAAACTCCTATTTTTGGATCTCTTTCAACGATTTTCCAGAAGTCTTCCCTTTTTAATACATATAGCGATGATTCCTTAACAGCTATGCAAGTAGCACTTCTGGGCACATCAGAAATAAGGGAAAGTTCCCCAAAAAAAGAGCCATTTTCAAGCTCAGCGAGAACAAGAACAAGATCACCTCTTTTTAACCTCACTTCAACTTTACCCTTTTCTATAATATAAAGAGTATCACCAGGGGAGCCCTCTTCAAAAATTGTTTCACCTTTTTCATAATTTCTTGGTTCAAGATTTTCTAAAATCTTAGAGAGTTGGTCTTCTTTTAGACCCTTAAAAAGCAACACGTTTTTAAGGATATTAATCATCAAATAGTTTTAAAGTGGGCGATGGAGGATTCGAACCTCCGACCTTCACGTTGTCAACGTGATGCTCTCACCAACGCTGAGCTAATCGCCCACTTATTTATTATAACTAAAAAAATTTTAAACTTCAAGAAGTTTACTAATCCTTGATTTTATTCTTGCTCCCTTGTTTTCGTGTATAACACCTCTTTTTACAGCCTTATCAACTATACTCTGTAACTCCTTAAACAGAAGTTTCTTTTCCTCTGTATTGCTTGCCTTTCTTATTTTTTTAATTACATTTTTAATCTTTAACTTGTATATCCTATTTCTTATTCTCCTTTTTTCGTTCTGTCTTTCCCTTTTTAAAACTGATAGAGACTTTTTTCTTGCCATTTAATTCTCTTTAGTTTATATTTTTTAGGAGTAGAACCCTACTTGGATTTAATTATACCAAATTTAAACCTTAAAATAAAAAATGCAGTTAATATTTTTTATAATTTCATTTCAGCTTGTAATTTATGGAAATGAGAGGTGGGGCTTTTCTAGAAACGCTAGAATAGCTTCACTAGGAGAGGCCTCTTCATCCATTATAGATCCTGGATCTTTTTTATTTAATCCAGCTACATCCTCCCTTTTTCAAAATAAAGTAATACAGGCTACTTTTTCAAATTACTTTTCAGGTTTTTTCAAATTTGGCACATTTAATTTCATAGCAGGTGACTCAATAAGAAAATTCTTTACTTCTCTTAATTATATTTTTTCTGATAATATATATTACACAATTTATGAAGACACTGTTGAAGCATCTAATATAGATGAAATCGTAAAAAAGGGAGTAATTAAAATAAATTCCATCCAAATTTTAGGTGGTTTTTCAAATAAGTTAAAGAATTTTAATTTTGGTCTTTTACTTAAATTTATGAGAGAGAATTTATATGTAGGAAAGGGTTACGGTATTGGCATGGATGTTGGTTTTTTATTTTCAGATGAATTCAACTTTTCCTTTTCTCTTAGAAATTTTTTGGGGAGTATAAACCTATGGGACTCAGGAAGAAAAGAATATATTCCAACTTCCCTAAGAGTTGGATTTTCAAAAAACTTTTTAGAAAGAATTCTTTTCTCTTTTGACACAGAATCTTATTTTGAAAGTAGGTTTAGGATTTCATATTACGCTGGACTTGAAGCAAAAATTTTAAAGAGTTACTTTATAAGAGCGGGTTGGAGAGAAAATATTCCGACAATAGGTTTTGGTTTTAGGATAAAAAATTTAGATATAGATTATGCTATAGGAGGTAATTTTGAACTATCAGCCTTTCATATAGTTTCCCTATCTTGCATTCTGAGGTGAAGAGTTTTTTGTGGAGAAAAATTATTCACTTTTCATCAATAATTTTCCCTCTTTTAATTTTAACTTTAGAAAAAAAGTACTATTTACCGATATTTTCATTTATTTTGGGTGGATTTTTAACTGCTGATTACCTGCGCCTTGAAATAAGATCATTTAAAATTCTTTTTAGAAAATTTTTTGGAAAAATGATAAAAACTGAAGAGGAAGATTTTTTTACAGGAGCAACTTGGGTCTCTGTATCTAGTTTCCTTGTATCTCTTTTATTTCCTAAAAATATTTCGCTTATTTCTCTTTTGTTCTTAACAGTTTCTGACAACTTTGCAAGTATTATAGGAAAATTTTTGGGCAAAAGAAAAATTTTCAAGGGAAAAACACTTGAGGGCTCTATAACATTCTTTTTAATTTCGTTTTCTCTAACACTATTTTTTAATGAACTTTCAATTGCTAAAAAATTATTAATCTCTCTTTTTGCAACCTTGATTGAGTTACTTTCGTTTAATATAGATGATAACTTAACAGTTCCTCTCTTAACTGCAATTTTATTGTACTTTATAATTTAATTTAAAATTATAACAAGAGGTTCAATCCCTAAGTTTAATTATAGGTCATAAATGAAATTTTTAGTTTTTTTTATTTTGTTACAATTTCTAAAGGTTGAAGAGGCGAAAAAGTTGATTGAGTCTGGTAGAGTAAATGATGGAATAGCTTTATATAAAGAGGCTCTCTTAGAACTTTCAGGAGCAAAAAAAATAGAAAGGGCTCTTGATTTAATAGATGTTTGTATAAGATATGAAAAATTTAGAGAGGGACTCAGTATAATAAGTGAATTAGAGGAAAAAGTTTCAAAATACAGCACCCTTTATCCAGAAGTTTTGTATAGAAAAGCGATAATCCATGAAAACTTAGGGAACTACCTAGAAGCTCAAAAGATTTATGAAAAAATTGTTTTAAAGTATAAAAAAAGTAAAATTTATGAGGATGCAAGTAAAAAGATGGATAGAATATTTGAGATATTAAGTCAAAGCTTTATAGCAAGTGTTGGGCCAATAAACATTACTTATCAGGAGTTCGAAAAATATCTTGAAGCACTGCCTATCTATTTAAAACCTTCACCTTCTGATACAATAGCAGTAAGGAAAACACTAGAAAACTTAATTATATCAAAAATTTTATATCTTGAGGCACTCAATCAAAAACTTGACTTAAGTGAAGATTTCAGAGTGAACATAGAAAGAGAGAAAGAAAGAATTTTAGCTAACTTATATCTTAAAAAAATTAATGAGGAAATAAAAGTAAATGAAAAGGAAATAAAGGAATATTATATAAGAAACAGGGAAGATTTTAAAATACCAACAAGGTGGGACATAAGAAGAATTGAAGTTAAAACTGAAAGTGAGGCAGTGGAGATTATAAGAAAAATAAAAGGGGGAGAAAAATTTGAAGATTTAGCAAGGAAATTTTCTATAGCCCCTGATGCTCAAGACGGGGGTTTTATTCCAAACTTTACTGAAAAAAGTTTGCCGGAGGAATTTGTAAAGTACCTTAAAACCATGAGAGAGGGGGAAACAAAGGGTCCGATAAAACTTAAAAATGGAAATTACGCAATAGTAAAACTTGAAAAGATAAAAAGAGGTGAATACAGAAAATTAGAAGAGATTAAAAATCAGATTGAAAATATAATTTTAAGGGAGAAAAGAGAAAAATTTTGGGAGAAGTGGAAAAAGGGAATGTTTGAAAAATACTCAGTCAAATTTTATTTTAAAAAATGAAAAGAAAAGATATAGAGATTCTAACACGGGGGATAGAAAACATATTTACAAAGGAAGAGCTTAAAGAGAAAATTGAGAGAAAGAAAGTTTTAACAGTTAAATACGGAGCAGATCCATCAAAGCCCGATTTACATCTTGGACACTACGTATGTCTCAGAAAGCTCAGGGAATTTCAAGAATTAGGACATAGAGTGGTTTTTATCATTGGTGACTTTACAGCAATGATAGGAGATCCCTCTGAAAGATCTAAAACAAGACCTATGTTAACAAAAGAGGAAGTGGAGAAAAACTCAAAGACTTACTTTGAACAGGCCTATAAGATTTTAGATAAGGACAAAACAGAAATTAGATTTAACAGTGAATGGCTTTCTAAGCTAAAACCAGAGGACATAGTAAAACTTTCAGCTACAACTACGGTGGCAAAAATGCTCGATAGAGATGACTTTTCCAAAAGATTTAAAGAGGGCATTCCAATTTCTCTTCATGAGTTTCTATATCCAATATTTCAGGCGTATGACTCAATATTTATTAGGGCTGACGTAGAAATTGGAGGTACGGACCAACACTTTAACTTTGCACTTACAAGGGAAATAATGAGGCAGCTTGGATTAGAACCCCAAGTTTTTATAACACTTCCACTTATAGAAGGTATTGATGGAAAGTTGAAGATGAGTAAATCATATGGAAATAGTATTAACTTTTTCGATGATCCTAAAGATGTTTTCGGAAAAGTTATGTCAATACCTGATAGCTTGATTTTCAAATACTATAAGGTAGTTCTTTTAAAAGATTCAGAGGAAGTAAAAGAGTATATTGAGAAAAGTCCACTTGAGGCAAAGGAGGACTTAGCTTTTGAAATAACTAAAATCTTTCATGGAGAGAAAGAGGCAATAAAGGCTAGAGAGTATTTCATTAAAACTTTCAGGAAAAGAGAAGTCCCACAAGAAGTTCCAGAGTTTAAAGTAAAAAGTAAAAAATTGTTTGAAATTCTCTTTGAGGCTAAAATAGTTCAAAGCAAAAGTGAGGCAAGACGTTTGATAAGACAAAGTGGGGTAGACCTGGACGGCAAAGCTATAGAAGATGAGAATTATGTACCGGAAAAGGGCGAACACATTTTAAAAGTCGGTAAAAGAAAGTTCTTTAAAGTAATTGTTGAATAATGAGGGTTTTTGTATTTGGGGCTACAGGATCTATAGGTAAGAGTTTTTTTTCTCTTGTTAAGAACTTTCCTGAAATTGAAGTAGTAGGTATTCAGGCTCATAAGAATGAGAAGAAGCTTGTTAAGTTGAAGGAAAAGTTCAAAGTAAACTATGCCTTTTTAACCGGTAGACAGAGTAACTCTAAAGATGTAATAGATGATAGAGAAAAGTTAAAAGAGTTTGTTACATCTAAAAAGATAGACAGGGTTCTTTTTGGGGCAGCAGGGGTAGACCTCTTTGATGTGTTTTTTGAACTTCTTGAAAAAAACAAAGTTATATGTATGGCAAATAAGGAAATTATTGTTGCCTTTGGAGAAATAATAAAACAGAAAAATTTAAACAATATAATTCCTGTAGACTCAGAGCACTCTTCAATTTTTAGGATAATTAAATATTTAAATTTTAATGATATTGAGAAGATAATTTTAACGGCTTCGGGAGGGCCTTTTTATAACATAGAAAACAGCAAACTGGCTAAGGTTAAAGTTAAAGAGGCACTTAAACACCCTAGGTGGAAGATGGGTAAAAAAATTACTATAGATTCGGCAACACTAATTAATAAGGGATTTGAGATAATAGAGGCACACTACCTTTTTGGTATAGAACCTGAAAGAATCGAAGTTCTATATCACCCTCAAAGTAAAATCCACGGGCTTGTTTTACTTAGAGACGGCACATATATAGCTCACATCAGTGAACCTGATATGAGAATTCCTATTTTAAATGCTCTTTTTTATCCAGAAATAAAAAACTATAATAGGAGAGTAGATAAGTTTTATGGAACATTAAATTTTGAAAAAATTAAAAAAAGTAAAAGGAAACTAATTGATCTTTGTTTAAAGGCTTTAAAAGAAAAAAAAGGAAAACCAGCGTATATAGTGGGTGCCGACGAGGAGCTTGTAAGGCTATTTTTAATGGGAAAAATAAAATTTAATGAAATTGAGAAAATTCTCTATAAGGTTTATAAAAAATCTATAGCTGTAGACGATAGAGATCCTAATGAGATTCTAAAGTCTATTGAAGTTTCTAAAAAAATGGTACACAAGGAGTTAGGATGATTTCTACAGTAGTAGTTACCCTTTTACTACTTTCTGTGCTTATTTTTATTCACGAATTAGGACACTTCTTAGCAAGTAAACTCTTAAAGGTACCGGTTGAGGAATTTTCCATTGGTTTTGGTCCCAAAGTTTTTTCTTTTAAAAGTAAAGAGACAACCTTTAAGATTTCACTTATACCCTTTGGTGGTTATGTAAAAGTTTTTGGAGAGGATATAGAAGGAGAAAATTCTTTTTGGTATAGACCTTTTTATGTAAAATTTTTGATTTTAATTTCTGGTGTCCTTTTTAACTTCCTCTTTGGTTTCATTATAATTTTTCTCCTATTCTTTCTCTTTGGTATTGTTGAATCAGGTCCTTATATTGATGAACCTAAAGAAGAAACACCAGCCTATATAGCCGGATTTAAATTTGGAGACAAGATATTGAAAGTAGACGGAAAAAATTTTGTAAGGTGGAAAGAGTTTTACGCAGTTTTTCAGGATGGTGATACTCATGTAGTTAGCATTTTAAGAAATAATAGGGATACATTAAAGCTAAAACTATGGGGTGTATGGAATGATACTGTATCGAAGTTTGAGACAGGTATTTTACCGGTTCTTTTTCCTGTTATAGGAGAGGTTGTTCCGGGATTACCGGCGGAAAAAGTTGGATTTAAAGAGAAAGATACGATAATAAAGATAAATGATACGAACATAAAAAAATGGGAGGAAATACAGAGTCTCATTGAGAAATCAGGGGGTAAAAAAGTAGTAGTAAAAGTAAAGAGGGGAGGAGATACTTTGACATTTGAGGTTAACCCAATTAAGATAAATGACTCTTATAAAATAGGTATAAGAGCGGATATAAATGTCCTAAAACTTCCTTTTTTAAAGGCTCTGCAGCATGCCTGGGAGGAAAGTTACTTTATAATTTATCAAACCTTTAGATTTATCTTTCTTTTTTTAAGGGGTAAGGCTCCAATTGAGTCATTTGGTGGTCCAGTTATGATAGGTAAAGTTGTTGGAGAAACAAAAAGTAAGGGTTTATCATCCCTACTTTTTATACTTGCCTTTATTTCTATTAATTTAGCTCTTATAAATCTATTACCTATTCCAGCTCTTGACGGTGGTCATTTACTTACTATCACTGTTGAGGCTATCTTGAGAAAAAGGCTCTCCTTCAGGATTAGATCACTAATCCAGCTAATTGGATTTGCCCTTCTTATTTCAATATCGATCTTAATCACTATACTTGACATTCATCGTATTCTTAAGTAATTTATTCTCTTTTTAAGATTTTCTTCTGGATAAAAACATATATAGTTGGTATAAAGACAAGGCTTACTAAAAGTGAAAATAAAAGACCCCCTATGACAGATAGCGCAAGTGGTTTCCAGGTTTCTGATCCTTCACCCCCTAATATTACAAGGGGTGTTAAACCCATGATTGTTGTAAAGCTTGTTATTAGAATAGGTCTTAGTCTCCTTAACGCCCCTTCTTTAGTAGCCTCAATAACTTTCTTACCTTCATTTTTTAACCTTTCCACATAATCCAGCATAACGATCGCATTGTTAACTACTATTCCTATCATCATAATTAAACCAACGAAGGATGGTACTGAGAAAGAAGTGTTAGTAAGTATATGGATTAGAGCAACTCCTGTTATTCCTGAGGGTACAGTGAACATTATTATAAAAGGTAAAATAAAAGATTCAAACTGAGCTGCCATCACTAGATATACAATAACTATTCCAATAAAGAAAGCATAAAGCAAAATTTTGAAAGATTCTGCTTGTTCCTCGGTTAATCCACCGAATTCAACTCTGTATCCGCCCTTTTCACCTAAGATATTCTCAAGTTTTGTTTCTAGTTCCTTTCTTATCTCACCCAGCGGTCTTCCAGAGGTTTCAGCTAAAACCCTAACAACTCTTTCCTTATTTTCCCTTTCTATAGACAAAGGAGAAAAGCTTTTCACCAGTCTAAATACGTTTCCTATATAAAGTTTTTTATCGAGGAGGGGATAAGAGATAAATGGTAAAATTTCTCTATTTTTTCTATATTTCTCTTCGATCGTAATTTTTATATCAAGTTCTTTATCGCCAACTTCTATTGCTCCAACCTTTTCTCCGAGATTTAGGCTTCTTAGATACGTTCCTAGTAAAGACGAATATAAACCCAACTTTGAGTTTTTTTCTCTATCAGGAATTAATAAATATTCAGGTAAATTTTTCTCTCTTGAAATTCTTACGCTTCTTACTCCTTTTGTATTTTCAAGAATCCCCTTTACATATTCAGCAATAGAGTCAGTGATAATAAAGTTTTCTCCGTATATTAGAATTTGAATGGGTGCACCAAATCCCTGAATTAAGTGTTGTAAATTTCCGGTAGATAAAACCTGAAAAGATTTTATTCCCGGTATATCTTTTATCCTTCTTTCTAGAAAATCTGCTATTTCAAAGATACTTCTCTCTCTTTGATCTTTGCTACCAATATTTATAAAGAAAAAACCGGTATTTTCACCTTCCACTACTCCCATAACACTTAAAAATCCAGACTCTGACCTTCCAACCCTTAAAGTAAAATACTTGACTTCTTCAATTTCAGATATAATATCTTCTATATGTCTTGAGAGTGAGTCAGTTACTTTAAATTTAGTGCCCGGAGCTAAAACAAAACTTCCCCTTAGTTCTCCCGAGTCAGACTCAGGAAAAAACTCGGTTTTTACTATACCGGTCAAAAATAGTAGAACTCCAAAGACAAATAGTAAAAAACCAATAAGTAGGGTTAAGAAGCTTTTGCCTATCGCTAAGTCAAGAGTTCTTCTATAAAAATCTTTTAATTTTTCAAATAGATAAAAGAGAAGCCCTTCTTCCTTTGGTGTCTTTTTTATAACAATTCTTGAAAGTGTTGGAGTTATAGTTAAACTGACAATTAAAGAAGTTAAAAGTACTGTAGTAACCATTAGGGCAAGCTGTCTAAAGATTATTCCAACAAATCCAGTTCCAATTACAAGTGGACCAAAAATAGCGATAGTTGTAAGAGTTGAGGCAAGAATTGGACTAAAGACCTCTAACGCGCCCTTATAGGCAGCATCTAAGGAATTTTCACCTTTTTCTCTTCTATAAAATATATTTTCGAGTACAACTACGGCATTATCAACAACCATTCCGGCAGCTAAAGCTAATGCTGAAAGAGAAATTATATTAATTGATCCTCCTGTTAGTTTTAAAACTATAAATCCTACTATTAATGAGAAGGGTATAGTTAAGGCTATTACAAAACTTGAAGATAGGTGTCTGAGAAAAACTAAAGTGACAAGAAAAATAAATAAGACAGCCCAATATACGGTACTTGTCAAATTTTGGATAGATGCCCTTATAAATCTTGAAATATCGTTTACAACCTTTAACTCTATTCCAGGGTAATCTCTTAAAATTTTATCTATTTCTTTCTTTACTCTTTCAGAAACTAAAACAGTATTTGCTCCAGACTGCTTTAGTATTCCAAATAAAAGTGAAGGCATCTTTTGGCTTCTAACTTTTGTTATGACGTCATCGTAACCTATTTTTACATCAGCAACCTCACCTAACCTATAAATGCCCTTGCCTTTCACATATATCGGAATGCTTCTAATTTCTTCAAGAGAGGAAAATTTTGAGTTCACCTTAGCACTGATTGAAAAGTTATGATCCTCTATGTTTCCTATAGGGATATTCAGATTTTCTCTTAGAAGTGTTTCCTTTATTAAAAATGGGGTGATGCCGTACTCTTCTAAGTATTTTTTCTTAATCTCTATTTTAACTATTTCTCTTTTGCCACCTCCCCAGTACTGAACATCACCTACTCCTGGAATTCTTCTGAGCTTTTCAACAATTTCCTCCTCAAAAAAAGACCGTAAGTCAAAAAGTGTGTCCTTGACTGTAAAGGTTCCTATTAGTATTGGAATTTGGGTAGGATCAAATTTAAAAACTTTAGGAGTCTCTATGTCTTCTGGAAGAAAAAATTTTGCAAATTCAATTCTTGTTCTTATATCATCGGCAGCCTTATCAATGTCTGTTCCCCAGTCAAACTCAACCATAACAGCTGAAATATCTTGAACAGATAACGATCTTATCTTTGTAACGTTTGGAACAGTAGAGACAGCATTCTCTATAGGCTTTGTAACCTCCCTTTCAATTTCCTCAGGAGAAGCGCCTGGTCTTATTGTTACTATACTTACCATAGGTATTGATATTTCAGGGAAAAAGTCAATAGATAAAACTCTTATGGAAAATAGACCTATTAAAAATAAAACAGAATAAAAAGAAAAGGTAAAAATGGGCCTTTTTACAAAAAATTTTGTCATTTTAACTTCCTCCTATTATTTTAACTTTCACTCCTTCTCTTAGAAGTTCTGCTCCATCCAAAACAACAAGATCCTTTTCTGAGATACCTTCAACAATCTCTATGTAACCGCCACCTTCAATCCCTGTAATTACGGGCACTCTCTTTGCCACTTCATTTTCAATAACAAATACGGTTTTCTTTACAGCTCCAAGCACACACTTTGAGGGAACTTTTAATACTCTCTCCTTTTTTAACAGAGTTATCTCAACTTCACAGGGAGAACCTGGTAAGATTTTTTTATCAGATTTAAAAAATATTGTAAGTTCAAAATTTCCTGTTAGAGGATCTGAAGTGTTACTTATTTCTCCAATAACTCCCTCAAAATCTTGAGAGTCCACAAAAATTCTCACCTTTTTGTCCTTAAACATATTTTTATGATATTCATAGGGAAGCGATAGTCTAACCTTGAATTCTTTATCGCCATAGATTCGTGCAAGAGGTTTTTGAGGAGGTATAAATTCTCCTGGGTCATATTTAAAGTATGAAATTCTTCCAGAGACAGGAGCTTCAATTTTAAAGGGTTCAAACTCAAGCCCAAGATCCCTTCTTTCAAGTAGTAGTATAATTTCGCCCTTTTTGACATAATCGCCGTCATCTTTTAATTTTCTATAGTAATAACCTGGAATAGGTGTATAAACTAGGATATCAGGGTTACCTTCAATACTTGATGAAAATCTTACATTCAAATGGATGTCTCCATAAAAGGGCCTGGTTACGGTAACTGGAACTAAATGCTCCTCCCTTTCTTTTATATTGTTTTTTTCTTTTTTGCAGGAGACAAAAATTAACATACAAAAGGATATTATAAATAACCTTTTCATTAAGTCCCCCTTTTTAAAAAGTTAAGCTTACTCCATAAAGGATGGATTCATATTTAATTTTACTCTCTTTTAATTTAAATAAAGATGCAAAGTAGAGGATATGTGCTTCTAATGATTTTCTTAATGTATCAAGGAAATCGCTATTTGAGATGTAGCCTTTTTCGTATTGGCTTTTTGATATCTTAATTGATTTTTCAGCAAGTTCTACTGTTTTCTGAGCAGATTCATAGGCTCTAATTGCAGCTCTAAACTCTCTTTTTGCAGAACTTATTTCTTCCTCACTTTTTTTTCTTAAAAACTCAAGAATATATTCAACTGCCTTTTTTTCAGAATCTTTTTTTCTTATTTCGTCCATTTTTTTTCCAAAGTCAAATAGGTCTAAGGATAAACCGATGTAATATTGAAAATAGGAGCCCCATTCATCTTTAAAAAATCCATAGGGTTTTCCATAAACATAATTTATACTTCCAAAAACTTTTGGTAGGAAATTTGAATAAGCTGATTTTTTACTATATTCTAAATATTCCACGTTTTTGCTTAGCATCTCTAAATCAATTCTTTTTATACTTTTTTCGCTAAGCATCGTGTCAACCTCCAGGGAATCCACTAAAACAACTTCTTCTTCATGACTGATATTACAAAAAGTTTTTATAAGAGAAAGGACTTTATTATAGTTTTTTTCAAAGTCAGAGAGGGTGGTCTCTAAATTCTTTTTTTCAACTTCGCTTCTTAATACATCAAGTTCCACGGTAAAGCCAGCTTCATATCTTTTTTTTGCAATTTTAACATGTTCATCAAGTATTCCAATAATTTCTTTATATTTTTCAATGGCAGCTTTTAAAAATAAACCTTGATTATATAAGATTCTTACTGTAAACTCAATTTCTTTTTCTTTTAACTCTTTTTCTTTAGTCTTAGAATCCCTGAGAGTATTAACCATTTTCAAAAGGTAAAATCTCTGCAAACTAGAAAATAAGAGCCACTCTAAAGAGATATTTAAAATTCTTCTTTCTGGTCTTCCAAATTCAACTTCAACTGGTTTAAAAATGGGCTCAAAAGTAACAGGATCGATGCCAACTAAAACATACTGTGTAATTTTATCAACAAAGGTGGAATAGGAGTATGTAAAGTTAGATTTTATCTCTGGTAAAAAAGACTTAATAACTTGGTTTCTACTGAAATTTAGAGCCCTTACTTCCTCAATTTTAGATTTTATAATTGGATTTGATAGAGAAAGTTCAACTGCCTTTTCCTCGCTAAGATGTATTACTGAAATTAAGAGGAGTTCTATCATTTTTACCTCCTTGATTTATTTTAAAAAGTTCAAGATAAAATTTTGGAGCAAAATTCTTCAACTGGGCAAATTTCACAGCGGGGTTTTATGGACTTACATATCCCTTGGCCAAAGGCAACTAAAGCTTTATTTATTCTTTTCCAATACTTCTTTTTAAATAGAGCTTTAAGTTCTTTCTCCGTTTCTTCAGGTTTTTTTGTTTTTACCCATCCAAGTCTATTAGATATCCTATGAACATGTGTATCAACACATATTTCATCCCTTTTAAAAACTTCCTGAAGGACAAGATTAGCTACTTTTCTTCCCACTCCTGGTAACTTAACAAGCTCATCAAATTTATCCGGTATTTTACCCGAGTGTTCGTTCAGAATGACCTCAGCTAACTTTTTCAGTGATTTTGCCTTGTTTCTATAAAAACCAACAGGATATATAATTTTTTCTAATTCATCTAATTTAATTTCTCTTAAATCGTTAAAATTTTTTATCCTTTTTAAAAAATTTTCTAAGACCCTTGCTGTTACTTCATCTTTAGTTCTTGCAGATAATATTGCGGAGATTAAAATTGAAAATTCTGAATTGCCTTTGATTTTTTTAAGAGAATTTATAGGAACCTCTAAGTTCTTTGAATGTTCTTCAATTTTTTCAAAGACAAGTTCTGGCAATGACTTTTTCATATAGAAATACCCTCAAGTTCTAGTAATCTCTTTTTCCATTGGGTGCCGTGTGAGAATCCAGAAATACCATTCTTTCCAACTACTCTATGACAGGGAATTACTATAGGAAAGGGATTTTTATTTAAGCACCTTCCCACTGCCCTTTTAAAGTTTTCACCCCCAATCCTTTTGGCAAGTTCAGAATAGGTAATCTTAGTTCCCCATTTTACTTTTAATAACTCCTCAAACACCCTTTTTTGGAAATCACTTAATATCCTATAATCAATCAATTTTTTAGAATTTTCAAAATCTTCACTTTTTCCTGAAAGATAATTTTCAAATTCTTTAATAATTTTAAAAAACTTTTTGCTTATTTTGCCCTCAACTTCAAATTTACTGAAACTTTGTAAACTTGAAAGTTCAATTTTTTTTATTTTTTTGTTTTCAAATTTTATTAAAATTTTTCCTATTTTAGATTTTAAGCTAACTGTGAAGTCTTTCATAAATAATTTCAGCAAGTTTTTTTCCAATACCCTTTACTTTAGAAATTTCATCAACACTTGCGCCCTTTAATCTTTCAATTGATCCAAAGTATTTAAGAATTTCGATCTTTTTTTTCTCACCTATTCCTGGAATTCCGTCAAGTTCAGAAATTCTAATTTTTTTTACCATTTTATCTCTGTGATAAGTTAGCGCAAATCTATGAGCTTCATTTCTTATACTTCTTAAAAGTTTAATTGCATCAGATTTTTTGGGAATCATGACTAATTTATTATCGGGAAAATAAAGTTGATCAAAGGTTTTAGCGAAGGCGCAAACTTTAACGTCAGTTATATTAAGCTCATTTAATGCTTTCAGGGCGGCAGAAAGTTGTGCCTTTCCTCCATCAACTATAAAAAGATCCGGAAACTTTTCATTCTCCTCTTTTAACCTCTTAAATCTTCTCTTAACAACTTCATAAACCATATGTGGATCTGACTTTATATCCTCTGTCTTTATTTTAAACTTTCTATAAAGCTTTTTTTCTTTTTTACCATTTTTAAATACAACGATAGCAGCAACCCTTTCATCACCAAATGAATGCGATACATCTAAACATTCAATATGTAACGGATAAAAAGTTAAATTTAAATTTTCTTTAAGTTCAACAACTGATTTTGATATGATTGTTTTACCCTTTTTCTCACTGTAGTATTCTTCTAATTTATACTCAGCATTCTCCTTTGCCATCTTAATAAGTTTTTCCTCTTTTTCATCTTTTGGCTCCCTAAAGCTTATATTAATATTTCTTTTAATCTTAAGAGCTCCCTCTATTTCATAGTAATCTTCTCTTAATTTTTCAACTATAACCTCCTCAGATCCAATAATTCCAGAGAGGTAATATTGAGAGATGAAAGAAAAAAGTATATCCTTTTCATCAGAAGAGATAGGATTGTCAAGGATAAAGCTTTCCATGTCAATTAATTTTCCATTTCTTACGCGTAATATACAGACTGAGGCGTATGGATAGTATGAGCAAGCTGCAAGGACATCTATAGATTTTCTTTCGTCTAGTACAGCACTTTGACTTCTTGATATTTCTCTTATCGAATATAAAATATCTTTCAATCTTGCAGCTTTTTCAAACTCTAAATTTTCTTTAAGCTTTTCGATTTCGTCTAAAAGATAATCTTCTACACTTTTTGTATTTCCGGTAAAGAAAAAAACTAATTTTTTTACGATTTCCCTATATTCTTCAGGGTTTACAAGACCACTAACGCAGGGACCTAAACATCTTTTTAAGTCATAATCAAGGCAGGGGTTTATTTTTCTTTTTGATGGTAGGGTGTATTTGCACGTTCTAATTGGGAAGATCTTTAGGGCAACTCTTAACGCCTTTCTTAGAGATTTAGCTGAGTGAAAGGGTCCTATAAGAAGTGAACCATCATCTCTAAGATCTCGTGTTGTAAAAATTCTTGGAAAAATTTCATTTACAGTTATTTTAATATAGGGATATTTTTTATCATCTCTTAATCTTATATTAAATTTAGGTTTTTTACTTTTTATCAGGTTATTTTCTAAAAGGAGAGCTTCAGGTTCGGAGGCGGTTGTTATAAATTGGAACGTGTGTATCTTATTTAGCATAAGTCTTAATCTTGGGTTTTCATATTCCATAGTCATGTGGGTTTTTATTCTTTCTCTTAAATTTCTCGCTTTACCTACGTATAGTAAATTCCCCTTTTTATCGAAAAAAAGGTAGACTCCAGGTTTTTCTGGGATATTATTTAGATTTTCTTTTCTAAACTCCATAGGTTAAATTTTATCAGTCTAAGTGTTTATTTTCAAATTATGAGATTCTATTCTTCTCCCTTAAGTTTTCTTCTTTTTTCTTTTCTATATTCTTTCAAAATTTTTCTTATTTCCTTAAATTTTTCACTTCCCAATTTTTCATAGACTTTTTTAAAACTTCTAATTTGCTTTAATCTTAGTTCTTCATTGAGGTTTGATATTTCTTTTATGATTTTTTCAATTTTATCAAAGTCAATTTTTTCAGAGTTTATTATTTCTTGTATCTCAATTTCTTTGATTTTTATATTTGATTTAATTTTTTCGGTTTCTTTTTCTAGTTCAAAATAAGCAGATTTCAAGAATTCTACTTCTTCTTTTGAAAGATTTGCTTCTTTTTGGATATCTTCGTTAAGAGCTATAGATCTTAAAATTATTTCAGGGCTTTTTTTTATTAAAAATCTACGAACAGCTTCTTCATGGAATAAAAGAATTAAAGGTATTATTAAGGCACTCATAGCGCTAATTTAATCTGATAGGGTTTGAACCCTTTAATATATTGACGGAATTTAAATTAAATTTGTTCATTTTTTATAATTATTTAGAGTGAAAAAGGCGAAAAAAGAAAGAAAAAGATGTAAAAGGCATCCTGAAAAATTTTTAGTAAGAAAGTGTTTCAGATGTAAAAGGGAAATTTGCTCTTCTTGTGCCAAAAAAAAGTTTAAACACTTTTTTTGTTCAAATAAGTGTAGCTATTTATATTTGCTTGATAATTTCAAAAAAAGTCTAAGGAAGAAAAAGATCTATAAAGATCCCCTTTCGTATCCACTTTTAAGAGTTTTGTTTTTTATGTTTTTCTTTTTATTTGTAATATCTATTTATCTTTTATACAAAAAACCGACTATTGAGATGAAGGAATATTTTATAAAGAAGATTCTGGTAAAAGAAAAAGAAGTTAGACACTTTTATGATGGCTCAATAAAAAGGTTTAATACTGACAAAAAAGAGATATATTTAACCTTTGATGGTGGAAATTATGCTCAGAGGGCAGAGGTTATACTTGATGTATTGAAAGAAAATAATATAAAAGCATCCTTTTTTCTAACAGGGGAGTTTATTAAAAAATTTCCAGAGATAGTAAAAAGAATAATTAGAGATTCTCACGAAGTTTTAAATCATACTTACTCGCATCCACATCTTACCACTTATGAAATAAACGGAAGAAATTTTACAAGAAAGGATATTACACCAGAAAAAGTCTTTGGGGAGCTTTTTAGGACTGAAGAGATATATGAAAAGCTTACGGGAAGAAAGATGGATTATATTTGGAGAGCCCCCTATGGAGAGGAAAATAAGGAAATAATAAGGTGGGCAAGTAGAATGGGTTATATTCATATAAGATGGTCCTTCGACTTTCTTGATTGGAGAAGTGTTGAAGATTATAAAAAAAGATTAAAAGAATTTTTCAAAATAAGGGATAAAAGAGGATATATTTTGCTTTTACATCTTGGTTCACCTGAAAATGATACCGCAGATTATAGGGTTTTTCTTTCGCATTTAATAAAGGAGCTAAAAAATCAAAAATACGAATTTAAAAAGATTTCAGAAGGGTTAAGAAAAGTTTACTATTAATTGACCAACAACTAACTTTATTTTATAGTTTAGTAATATCAAAAAAGGGGGGAATGATGAAAAATTATGTGAATGTTTTATTTATTTTGTTCTTAAGTGGTTTTGAAAACTTAAAGGCTAATTCTCCTATAAGTGAAAATTCTGGCTTTGAAAAGAATCTTGGTCAGATAACAGATTTTGAAGGCAGATCTGTTAATGATGTTCTTTTCAGAATAAAATTAAAGGAATATGGCATATTTATAACAAAAAAAGGAGTTAGTTATGTAATTTATAGATTTTCCGACTCCACTACTGAGTATGCAAGGATTGATGTCGAGCTTATTGGTTCAGAAATAAAGGAGAAAAATATAGAGTATATAGACCCACTACCTGGATATTCTAATTATTATTTAAGTTCCTGTCCTCAGGGAATTCTGGGGGTTTTGACTTATAAAAAAGTAAGGATAAAAAATATTTATCCTGGTGTTGATTGGGTATGGAGATATGATAAAGAAGCGATACATCATGAATTCGAAGTTAAAAAAGGAGCTGATGTTTCTAAAATAAAACTGAAAGTAAAAGGCGCAGATGTTGAAATTAGTAAAAATAGAAAAAAGCTCATCTTTTCAACTCCTATCGGAAAAATAGAAGATGGAGAGATAAAATCTTTTGGAAAAAATAGTTTAAGAAAGGTTGATGTTTTTTATAAAAAAAGGGATAGTGTTATTATTTTTGAGGTGAAAGATTTTAGTAAAAATGAGGATTTAATTATAGACCCGCCTCTATCACTTTTGTGGGGAACTTTTTATGGAGGAAGTGATAATTTCGATTTTGGTTACTCAATTAAGGTTGATGGTTCAGGTAACGTTTTTGTAACAGGGTATACTTGGGCAACTAATTTTCCAACTTACAATCCAGGTGGAGGAGCTTATTATCAAGCAGCAAATTCAGGACAAACAGATGTTTTCATTTTAAAGTTTAACAATTTAGGAGTTAGAGAGTGGGCTACCTATTACGGAGGAAGTTCAATTGATGAGGGTCTTTCAATTACAGTTGATGGCTCTGGTAATATTTTTGTAACTGGAAGAACTCAATCTACTGATTTTCCCACTTATAATCCACCAGGACCTGATTATTACGATGGTTCACATAATGGTGGTTATGATGTTTTTATTTTAAAGTTTAATAATCAAGGAGTAAGATTATGGGCAACCTTTTATGGAGGAACTAGTAGTGATGAGGGTTATTCAATTGTAGCTGATGTTTCAGGTAATGTTTTTTTAACAGGAGCTACAATTTCAACTGATTTTCCAACTGATAATCCTGGAGGTGGTGTCTATTATCAAGGGTCAAATGCCGGTAGCTGGGATGCTTTTATTTTGAAGTTTAATAATCAAGGGGTAAGGCAATGGGCAACTTATTATGGAGGAAGTTTAGATGATTACGGTAGTTCGATAACAGCTGATGGTTCCGGTAATATTTTTATAACTGGAACTACCCAGTCAACTAATTTTCCAACTTATTATCCTGGGGGTGGAACATATTATCAGGGTATAAATAATGGAGGTTATGATGTTTTAATTTTAAAGTTTAATAATCAAGGCGCAAGGTTATGGTCTACTTATTACGGAGGAAATGCTAGCGATGGTGGAGCATCAATTGCTATTGATGGTTCAGGCAATGTTTATATAATTGGAACAACTACGTCAACAAATTTTCCAACTTATAATCCAGGGGGTGGTGCCTATTATCAATTAAATAATGCAGGTGATAGGGATGTTTTTATTTTAAAGTTTAACAATTTAGGAGCAAGAAAATGGGCTACCTATTATGGAGGAAGTGGTGATGATCGTGGAAGAGCAGTTACAGTCGATGGTACAGGTAAAGTTTATGTAACTGGATATACAAGATCAACAAATTTTCCAACTTATAATCCAGGAGGTGGTGCCTATTTCCAGGGAACAAATGCAGGTTATTACGATGCCTTTTTCTTAAGATTTAGCAATACTGGGGTAAGAGCATGGGCTACCTATTATGGGGGTAGTGATGATGATTATGGTGAGTCAATAACAACTGATGGTTCAAACAATATCTTTGTAACTGGTTATACTGGTTCGGTAAATTTTCCGACCTATAATCCAGGTGGCGGAGCTTATTATCAACCATATGCAGGTATTGTAGATGCTCATATTTTAAAGTTTGAGAGAGGGGCTCCATTAGGAGAGCAAGATAATCCTCCTGATAAAGTAAAAATTATAAATCCTGCACCTCAAATTTTGCCTATACACACCTTCTTTAAAGAAGAACTAACAGTAAAATTCTTTAAGGGTTATAGTTCTAAAATTAAAATAATCATAATTAATTCATCCGGTGAAATAATCTTCTTAAGGGAGTACCCTTATGCCTCTACAATAACTATATCTGATGAGAGAATTAAGAACTTAAAGGAAGGAATTTACTTTATTCATATCTACACAGACAAAATAAAATTTGGTCCCTTTAAAATCATTAAAAAAATGTGAGAGAAGCAAAGGATTCAGAAGTAAATATGTGCACATTCTTTCTCTAATTTATCTTTCAATCTCCCCAAATTGCGCTTTATGGTCTGTTAAGGAATATATTTGAAGATACTGAGTGGGTTAAAAAAGAGGGAGTTACAAAAAAGCATTACTATAAAGACTATTGAAAAGAGCCAAAAAAGGTTGTCGTTAAGAGTTTTTTCAAGGACTAAAAATAGGGGAAATATGGAGTAAAAAAAGCGTGTCAGAGAAGCTAGATATACCTTTGGGTGTCCCTGTGATAAAGTTGAGATTAATATTCCGCAAAAGGGGACTAAGCTTGCGATAAAAAGTTTATCTTTTATACTATATTTTTTTGAATATTGTACTATAGAGAAACAAAAAAGCCAAAATACAATTAAATACGTTTGCTGAGGTATAACTATAAAATCCATAATTTTTAAAAGGAAAATTATGTTTTTAAATAAATTCGATATCCAATTCCCGTTCCCCCATGCATATTTCCAAAGTAAATAATGAGCAAATGGCTCTTTAAATTTTATCCAAAGGTAAAGAGAATATAATATAATTCCAGAAAAGGATAAAATAGTGTATAAGAACAACTTGAAAAAGTTAAGTTTTTTTCTTTCCTCCATGATATAAATTATTAAGAAGGACACACTAAAGAAGATTAGGTGAAACCTGGCTGCCGTTCCTATTCCAATAAGTAAAAAAGATAAACTATAATTTCTTTTAATCAAAAAGTGAAAAGAAATAGAAGAAATTAATACTGCTGTTGATTCTGAGTAAGGAACAGTAAAAAATAATGCACCAGGATAAAGTAAATATAGAATTAATGTACGGAAAGCACTTTTTTCTCCTGAGAGATTATAAATAATAAAGAAAATAACAAAGTAAGCAATCAGTCCCAAAAGGTTACTCACAAATATCATAGATAGTTCAATATTTTTTAATAAGTAGTTAGTGGCCTTACACAATAACGGATATAGGGGTGCAAATTGAGGATTTTGTGCTTTATAGAAATTCTTATCGTAACTATAACCCTGTAAAATAATACTTTTATACCAATAGGCATCCCACGAAGTTGATAGAGCATAAAGGATGCCTTTCAGATCCGGAATAACTCTTTTAAATTTCAATTCTAACTTTTTATCAAAGTCGACAAATTGACGTATACCGTCTGCTCTTACATACATTTCTTCTTCATTTTTTAGCTTAAACAAAGCTCCTTTTAAAATGATCGGAGAAGTATCTCCTTCTTCTTTTTTAATTTTTAAAACAATTTCATTGTTTTCTACCTTAAATCCGAAGAAAAACCACTTTTCAAGGTATTCTTTTGAAATAAAAAATGAGTCAATCAGTTTGTTTTCACTGCTGTATACACATATTACCTTCGGTTTAGAAGTTTTTATATGAAATCGAACTTCTTTAACTTCATTCTTTAATTTTAACTTTAACTCTTTTTGTCTTATGTTGAAAAAAAAGTACTCTAATTTTGAAAATCCTATAATTAAACCAATTATCTGTATGTACTTTGATAGAAGGATAATTCCCAAAATTAAAATGAAATTTCTCAAGTTTTTTCTCATAGGTAAACTACCTAATCTTAGGAGTCAAAATGTTTATTTTTCAATTGATTGGAGTATATTTTTAGGGTATAATTAAATCTATAAAAGGAGGAGCTGCAATGCCCAGAATGTGTGAGGTGTGTGGAAAGAAGGTAATAATTGGAAGACAAATCTCTCACTCTCATAGAGTTACCCCAAGAAAATTTAAAGTTAATTTACATACAAGAAGAGCAAAAATAAACGGAAAGATAAAAAAAGTTAGAGTTTGCACTAAGTGTCTCAGAAAGCTCGAAGTTGTTTAGATATTGAGGCAAATAATATACTTAATTAAAAAAGATATTTTACTTGAATTTAGGACAAAAGAAATAACTATTCCTTACTTACTTTTTTCACTTTTGCTTCTTTTTCTCTTAGGCTTCGGAGTTGAAAGGATTTTTGATCTGAGGCTTTTTTCTTTTTTTTACTTTTTATCTTTTATGTTTGCAGGTATACTCGGTTTTGAAAGAGTAATTGCCTTAGAATTTGAAACAGGGGGAATTTATTCGCTCATTACTTTTCCAATTCCAAGAAATTACATTTTTATTTCTAAAGTACTCTCAATGTTTTTATTCTTATTTTTAACTGGATTAATCTTAATGATAATTTTTTCAGTTTTTCTAAATGTTACCTTTCCACCACTTTTTCCATTCTTAGTTATTATCCTCTTGTTTTCCTTTGGTTTTTCCGTTCTTGGCATAATGCTCTCTTTTTTAACTTTTGCCTCGAAAGCAAGAGAGTTTTTACTTCCAATTGTCCTAATCCCCCTTTTTATTCCACCCTTTGTATCTGCCACTTTCGCCCTAAATAAACTCCTTGAAGAGAACTTTTTAAATCTAAACTACATTTTCTTTTTGATCTTTTTTGATATACTTTACTTTTTAATTTCTGATCTTCTTTTTGAGTATGTGATTTTAGAATGAAATTAAAAAGTGGAATTAAAAGTATGACTGGTGCAACTAGTGTATCTATAAAAGAATCTGGAATTTACTGTAAAGCAGAAATAATTTCCCTTAATTCTAAAGGTTCTGAATTTAAAGTCTTTATAAATCCAGAAATTCCAGGAATTGAAGTTAAAGTTAGAGAGTTTCTGAATAAGTATCTTAAAGATGGGAAGTTTATAATTAAGATAAATTTTGTTGATACCGGTTTTAAATTAAAAATTAATACAAAACTCTTTAAATCATTGAAAGTTAATAAGGGAAGCAATTTTTTATTTGCTATTGATCCCTTTAAAATTCCAGGTCTTATAAATTTTGTTTATCCGGAAAAGAAAATATGGAAAATCTTAAGAAAGCTTTTAAAAGAAGCTGTTTTTGAACTTGAAAAAAGGAGACTAAAAGAAGGTGAAGAGATAAAAAGGGCAATTCTAAAAGAAATTGAAAAGATAAAATCAAGTTTAAAAGAAATAGATTCATCAAAAATTAATGAAGAGGTTATAAAAATCAAATCACATTTAAAAAACATAGCCGATATAGTTAGAGCAAAAAGGGGACCGTGGGGAAAAAGAATAGATTTTTATGGGCAAGAGATCTTAAAAGAAGCTAATACAATAACCCAAAAAACAGCAGATCTAAGTGTAGTAAACTCGGCAATAAAAGTTAAAGAATGCGCCGATAACATAAGAGAACTTTCAAGAAACCTTGTATAAGAACACTTCCTTTTATTCATACCTTGTAAATTTAATAGGTACAAAAGAAACAAGAGATTTCTTTGAATCTGTTAGTGAAGAATTTCCTAAAGTTCTAAGAGTTAATCAACTAAAAACAAATGTAGACTTTATAAGGGAAAGATTAACAAAAAAGGGGTTTTTATTAAAAGATAATCCCCTTTACAAGGACTCCTTAGAAGTTATGTATGAGCCCTATGAGTTAGGTAAAACACTTGAGCATTATGCTGGTCTTTTTTATATTCAAGAAAAGAGTTCCCTTTTACCAGCTAAAATCCTAAATCCGACAAAGAATCAGCTTGTTCTGGACATTGCTTCAGCACCAGGATCAAAGACAACTCAAATGGGTGAGATGATGGAAAATAAAGGGGTTATTGTTGCTAACGATATTCATTTACCAAGAATAAAGGCACTTACTCATAACATTGATAGAATCGGTCTTATTAACACAGCAGTCACAATGCTAGACGGAGCAAAATTTGGTGACTATTACTTTGAAGTATTTGATAAGGTTTTAGTGGATGCTCCCTGTTCTAGTATGGGAACAGTTCATAAATCTAAAGAGGTTTTATCTTGGTGGAATGAAAGAGAGGTAAACTACTTTAAAAGTATACAAAGAAAGCTTCTAATTTCCGCAATAAAATCATTGAAGGTAGGAGGAGAACTTGTTTATTCTACTTGCACCTTAACTGTAGAGGAGAATGAAGAGCTGATAGACGAGATTTTAAAAAAGTTTCCTATTGAAGTTTTAGAAATAGAGGATTTAGGAATTAACGAGAGTAGAGGAATTGTTGAATATAAGGGAAAGAAGTTTTCAAAGGAAATAGAAAAGGCAGTTAGAATTTGGCCTCATAAGTCGTTTATGGAGGGTTTTTTTATTATAAAGCTAAGAAAAATTGAGAGAATGAAGGAAGAAAATAAAAGCTTCTTTAAGAGAGAGTATAGAAAGATATTAAAAAAGAAAGATAGTGAAATTTTTAAACTCCTGAAATTTTTAGAAAGTTATTTTGGAGTAGACACTTCTTATTTCGATGATAAAATCTTTAAATTTTCAAAAGATATATGGCTTTTGTCAGAAGATTTTGAAAGGTTTGAAATTCCCCATTCTTTCAGAGAGGGTATAAGAATTGTAAGGCTTCACAAGGAAAAATATAAGCTTACCACAAGCTTTGCTCAAATTCTCTTTCCTCTAATAAAGAGAAATATTTATGAAATTAAAAATCCTTCAGATGCTTTAAAAGTTTTAAAAGGTTTTGAAATTTATTTAGATAACGGAGAAGAAGATGGATATAAGATTTTAGTTTACGATGGAATTTGCCTTGGAGTTGGTGTAAAAATAGGTAATAAGCTGAAAAGCCAGATACCAAAAAGTAGAAGATTCGAGGAAATTGTAGTTTGAAAGGCTCTATCTTCCCTGACCTCTTATAATCTCTATCAGTGCAGATACTAAGATTAACAGTTTAAAAATTTCATCCTCCTTTAAAAGAACTACAGAACAAATTGTTTTCTTAGTAGTAAAGAAAAATTTTTTTATTTTCCATTCGTAAAATCCCACTTCATTTTTTTGATTGTCAAATAACTTTCCACTGCGTGTTCCAAGTTTTAAAATATCTTCTCTGCGTATTCTCCCTACCATTTCATCATATTTATTTCTAATCTCAAGTTCATTTTCTAAAATATCTTTTGGGCTAAATGTGAATAAAGGCTCCTTATAGCTACTTAAAAGTTTATATTTTATTTTAAAAAGGGAAGCCTCTCTTTCAAGATAGATTTCGTTATTTTTTTCTAAATCCCTTATTATTAAAATATAGTTCATAAGGGTTCTTAACCTTGTAGAGCGTAAGATTTTTTCTGCTATATTCTTTGGTTCTTTTTCGAAAGCTTTATAGATAATATTTTGATTTTCGTCCGTGACTTCAAATAAAGCTGGTGAAAGTTCATGTGAAAGTATTTTAATAAAAAGTTTCACATTATTTTTAGTTTCCTTAGGCCCCCTTCTTCTCTTCTCTCAACAGGAACGTTTCCCTTTATCAAAAACATCTCTAAGGTATTTGATACCTTTGCAGAGATCAGGTGTCCTCCTTTAACCTCTCCATTTCTTTTTCCAATAGTAACGTGGAAATGAAAAGTGGGAGAAGTCTTAGGAGTAATAACTCCTGAAATCCCCAGTAGCTCTGCAGGTTCATTTTCAATATGTATCTCATACTCTTTTCCGTTCCAAAAACCCATTTTAACATCTTTCATCATTCCCAAAGCCGAAATGACTACCAGAACGTTTTCATCCTTAAGAGCACTGGAAAGCTCGCTTATCTTTTGAATAAAGTCCTCATCGTCCTCAAATACCGCTACGATAATTTTACCATCATCCATAAATTCCATCTTTAGACTCCTTTTTAATCGTTATGGTGAAATATTAAATGATGGAAATTGAAAATTGCAATTTTTGAAAATAATAATTAACCTCATGACAAAGTTTTGAAAGGAGGTTTATAAATTAAAAAGGCAATTTTTCTTAAAAGGCTAAATAGATTTACTGTTCAATGTTATTCTGGAAATAGTAAATTAAATGCTTACCTTCCTAATCCTGGTAGGTTATGGGAGCTTTTAATTCCTGGGAGGACTCTTTATTTAAAAGAAAGTAGGGGAAATTTTAAATTCAGAGTTTTTGCAACTATAAGGGACAATGAACTTATTTGTCTTGATACTCACTATACAAATACTATTGTAAAAAATATTTTAAAAGAAGGACTCATTGAAGATTTAAAAAACTATAAATTAAGGGAAGAAGAGTTCAAAATTGAAACTAAAAGAATAGATTTTGTTTTGGAAAGTGAAAAGAAACTTTTGCCTCTTGAGGCTAAGTCATGTACGTTATTTAATGATGAGATAGCGATGTTTCCAGATGCTGTTACAGAAAGAGGAAAAAGGCACGTTGAGTTAATAAGTAAGTATAAGGGTGCTATAATTTTTGTAGTTTATTATTCTAAAGCTCGTTATTTTCTGCCTGATTTTCACACAGATCCATTATTTTCTAAGGCTTTGTCTGATAACAGGAGCGATATTTTAATAAAGCCCATATCGGTAAGATTAAAAGAAGATGGAGGTTTTGAGTTTTTAAGGGAACTTGAGATTCCTTGGCATGTATACGATAGGGAGGGTGGTGATAGAGGTAGCTATATAATTTACGGCACTTTAAGAAAAAGTGTTACTTTAAAAATTGGCGGGCTCGGAGAAATAAATTTTAAAAAGGGGTATTATCTTTATGTAGGATCTGCAATGAATTCTTTAAGTAAAAGGGTGGCAAGACACTTAAGGAAGAAAAAGAAGAAAAAATGGCATTTGGACTATCTTATTTCTCGTTTTAATGAGGTAAAACCTATAGAGATAAGATCATCGGAAAGGCTAGAGTGTGCTCTTTCAAGGGATTTTGAAAATATTTATGAGTGTATTGAGGGGTTTGGTTCTTCAGATTGTAGTTGTAAGGGGCATCTCTTTTTTTCTAATAAAAATCCATTTGAGGATGAAAAGTTTATAGAAATTTTACTAAAATACCGTATTAGTAGACTAAAGAAGCTTATTTAGTATTTTTGTGAAGTTCCATATATAAAAAGAGGGACTTGAAAAATTTAAATTTCCCCTATATAATATAATAGAAACGTTATTTGACAAGGAGGGTGGGTATATTTAGGAGGTTGAGGTTGGGATATTCATTTTGTTTTATGGAGGGTTTGATCCTGGCTCAGGGCTAACGCTGGCGGCGTGTCTTAGCCATGCAAGTCGGGCGGA
>JBCNVI010000008.1 GCA_039630235.1 Candidatus Hydrothermales bacterium
GATTCCGTACCCAGTTCCAGCTGCAGAAGAGGGAGAATACCCATAGACTCCAAAACAATATCCAGCGTCACCTGCTCCATAGACTGCTGCACTTATAGCACTTCCTGCGGTACCCGCTTTATTTGTACTTCCACACACACCTGCTCCTGATACATAATAAGCAGTAGTGAAATTATTACCGATCCCTACAACACCAACAGCATCAGTAGCCGCACCAAATCCTAAAACGCCGCCACCAATACCTGCTAAATTCGTAACACCCATTACTCCTTGACCCCACCAATTGGGAATAGTTGTATAGGCATTACCAAGGCCAAGGACACCACGTCCCTGAGCACCTGCTGCTGTGTTCTGTCCTATTCCAAACATGCCAAAATATCTACCATTTCCTGATAAACCAGCATCTTGATTAAGGGGGGGTAAATAAGGTGATGCATTCCAGGAGACAGCAAAACCACCTACAATAGAAGTTGATGTAGTAGGTGTACCGCTATTGACAAACCAGCCACCTCCTTCGTCTCCGGCACTTGTCTCTCCATATACTCCTGATGTTGTTGTTCCACCAAAACCACCTACACCACCACCCGCAGGATTACCAGAATTACCATACACTCCCCAAGCACTAGTCCCTATATATCCCCACATTGGTGTAGTTGTTCCTCCTGATACATATCTTCCAAATACGCCGTAAGTTTGAGCACCCAACTGACCAAATGAACCATCTAAAAATCTTGCACCAATAGTAACATAATCAGCATTTGTCTGGACTGCTACAATTTTTGCGTTTGTTGCATCTTCATAAATCCTTACCTCACCAGCACTCTGATCTCGAGGATATAAATAAGAACCTGCATCAAGCCACTCACAATCTCCTACACCTGCATCATCCTGCGGAACAAAGGCAGAACCTGTCCACTTCAAAACCTGTCCCACCGAAGGTGCAGCATTAACCTGTATGGGCCAACTGTTTATATACAAAAGACCCTGTACCCTTGTATTACCCACTATATCAAGCTTATAAGCAGGCGTACTTGTACCTATACCCACATTGTAAGAAGGTAAAGGCGAAACTGATGTCCATAAATTAACCCCATCCTCAGCCCATCCCCTTCTACCCTCTATAAACACCTTCTGCAAACCCTCCCTCTCACCAGCATCTCCAGGACCCGAGACACTCAGTTGGGCCTGAAATAAAAGCCCAACCAAAACAAAAACACCTAACCTTACTAAATTTAACACCATAAATTAACCTCCTTTTGCTTTCTATTCCACAACAGAAAACTTCCTCATAAAAATTTTTTCCCCCGCCCTATACCTTATAAAATAAACTCCTGAACCTACTTTAGTACCCTTTTCATCCAAAAGATCCCACTCAATACTATAAACACCAGGCTTTAAAACTTTGCTCAATAACCTTTTTATAACCCTACCACTCACATCGAGAACCTCAATTTCAACGTTTGTCTCTTTGCCAACCCCAAATTTAATCCTTGCAAAACCCTTAACTGGATTTGGATAAACACCGTAAAAGAAAAATCTTCCACTTGGCCTTACCTCTCCCTTAAACTTATCAGAAGGGGGCTTTGACTCATAATAACCTAAAAGTGCATTAAAAACAGCTATCAAATAAACATAACCACTCGCATCAGGACCTGAAGTTATAAAACCCGAGAGAGCCTTCTGTGTATTATCAAAATTCTTAAAACTTATACCACTTAACTTAGACCTAATTAAGGGTATAGTATCTTTAAAATTACCAAATCTATCCCTCAAAACAACCTTCGAAGTATAATAACCCTGAGGATTGGGGCCAGAAACAAGAAAACCTGTAAATGTATTTCCAGATGTCCTCCTTGCATTGGATGAAGCAAGACCATGAATCTTAAAACGTAAAATATCACCAGATGTCTGCGTTAAATCCGAGAGAGTTGCATAACACCTCAAAGTCACCCACTCCCCAATCTGCAAGGTCTTAAAAGAATCTATCCTCAACAAAGATGCCGGAAGAAAATCCTGAACCTCAATCCCCCTTAACTTCGCCCTAAAAATAGTATCCTGTATCACCTGCCCCAAAAGTAAATTAAACAAAAAGATTAATATAAAACCCCACTTCATTTTAACTCTCCTTTTTTAAATTATATTATAAAATTAAAAAAAGTCTATTTCAATATACGTCCTAATAATTAAAACAGGAGTAATTCTTCCAGTTACATCTTCAGCAACCCCTACCTTTTCATCTGAAACATAAACAGGAATCTCAATACAAACACCTAAAACAAAAGTATCTCTTACCTTCTTGATCTCCACACAAAAAAACACAAACTCCTTTCTCTAACTCTCGATTTTGTTAACTCTTAGAAGAAATAATCTTACATAACCTTTATCTTGTTTTTATCTCCCTTTCAAGTATCTCAAGTTGAGTCATTAACTTTTTAATTTCCCTCTTTAATTCTACTACTTTCAATTCAGGTAACTCCTTGGCCTTTTCATCTAATTTCTTTCTATCTGGAGTTGCAACATGTTCAATAGTTTTAAGAGGCTCTGGCGCATCAGGAAACCTCAAATTTTCATAACCCTTCCACTTTCCAACAACCATATAGGAAAAAGAAGCGTTAGACTTTCCACCATTAAGCTCTATAACCTCAAACCTATCTCTCATAGTCCTAACATAAACACCGTTACAATCCTCTCTTAGTTGAACAAAAACCTTTATATCATAATCTTTATCTACTGTAATACAATCAAGAAAGAGGGGATCTAAGTATATGGTTGCTCTTCCGTTCTCAAGTCTACCCTCCCCAAAATCAATTATAAAAGCCTCTGGGGACTCAGGAGCAAAAAGTGTCTTTTTACCCCTCCTTGTCTCCATTATAGTAGAAACTGTACCTGCGCCTACTATTTTAAAATTAGTTCCTCCTGCAGTGGTATGAGCTACGTAAGCATACACACCGGCAGCGTTTTCAAAATATCCACCAGCTCTAGCCACTGCGGATGTAGTAGTTGATCGTCCATAAACTCCAAACTGCGAACCTGTGAAGGCACCACCTGAACCTACTGTCAAAGTCCAGAAGGTAGTAAGAGCATTACCAAGCCCTATAACACCTGTTCCAGAAGAATGAGCGTGTTGACCTAAAGCTCCTGCACCATAGGAGGTTGAACTTGAAACATATCCATAAACACCATAGTTAGTTCCTGATCCACCTGTTGCTGAACCATAAACACCGTAATAAGTTTGATTACCAGTTGGATTAACAATCCCTCTCACTCCTACAAAACCTCCTACAAAATAACCTCCAAATCCATTATAATCTGCTGGAACAGAGCGACCATAAACGCCTACCCCGTCACCTGTTCCAGTATAAAAACCACCAACTCCTGCACCGCTTAAATTGTCACTCTCACCGTAGGCTCCATAATAAGATGAACCAAGTATACCCCATCTATTTGTATTAACTCCATTGTAGTTGCTACCAACAACACCATAGGCATCAGAAACACCTATCACACCATCACCTTGACCTGATCCGACAACTAAATTAACATTACTACCTAACCCAACAACTCCTGTACCTGAAGCATGGAGATTAACTCCAAAAACTCCATAATCAGCTGAAGTGTTAGTCTGTCCATATACTCCTGACGTAACAGTACCACCATCTCCAAAAACTCCTGCACCGGTAACATCATTTGAAATACCCCTAACTCCACTATTTGGAGCACCTAAATAACCATATATTGAAGCATTATATTGCCCATAGACACCATAGGAGGATAAACCCAATTCACCAAAAGGACCCAAGCTGTGAGAACCTCTTATAGCTGCATAAATAGCACTTGTCTGTAAAGCAGATATCTTTGCACTTGTTGCATCTTCATAAATCCTCACCTCACCAGCACTCTGATCTCGAGGATATAAATAAGAACCTGCATCAAGCCACTCACAATCTCCTACTCCTGCATCATCCTGCGGAACAAAGGCAGAACCTGTCCACTTCAAAACCTGTCCCACCGAAGGCTCAGCATTAACCTGTATGGGCCAACTGTTTATATACAAAAGACCCTGCACCCTTGTATTCCCAACTATATCAAGCTTATGAGTAGGTGTACTTGTACCAATACCCACATTATAAAGAGGCAAAGGTGAAACCGCTGTCCATAAATTAACCCCGTCTTCATCCCATCCTCTTTCACCTTCTGCAAACACCTTCTGCAAACCCTCCCTTTCATCAACACCTCCAGGACCTGATACACTCACTTGGGCTTGAAATAAAAGCCCAACCAAAACAAAAACACACATCCTCATTAAATTTAACACCATAACTTAACCTCCTTTTGTTTTCTAATCCATAATAGAAAACTTCCTCACAAAAATTCTTTCCCCTGCCCTGTACCTTACAAAATAAACACCTGAACCTACTTTAGTACCCTTTTCATCCAAAAGATTCCACCCAACACTATAAACACCAGGCTTTAAAACCTTGTTCAATAACCTTTTTATAACCCTACCATTCACATCGAGAACCTCAATTTCAACATTTGTCTCTTTGCCAACCCCAAATTTAATCCTTGCAAAACCCTTAACTGGATTTGGATAAACACCGTAAAAGAAAAATCTTCCACTTGGCCTTACCTCTCCCTTAAACTTATCAGAAGGAGGTTTTGATTCATGAGAACTTAAAGCTACATCACAAACAGCTATCAAGTAAACATAGCCATTTGCATCAGGACCTGAAGTTATAAAACCCGATAAAGCCTTATGTGTATTATCAAAACTTTTAAAACCTGCACCAACTAACCTTGACCTAATTAAAGGTATAGTATCCGCAAAATTACCGAGTCTATCCCTCAAAACAATTTTCGAAGTATAATAACCCTGAGGATTAGGTCCAGACACAAGAAAACCGGTAAACATAGTTCCAGATGTACTCCTTGCATTGGATGAACCAATACCACGAATTTTAAAACTTAAAATATCACCAGATGTTTGCGTCAAGTCTAAAAGAGTTGCATAACACCTTAAAGTCAACCACTCTCCAAGCCTCAAAGTCTTAAACGAATCTATCCTCAACAAAGGTGCCGGAAGAAAATCTTGAACCTTAACCCCCTTTAACTTTGTCCTAAAAATAGTATCCTGAATCACCTGCCCCAAAAGGGGCATAAATGAAAAAATTAATATAAAAATCCACCTCATTTTAACTCTCCTTTTTTAAATTATAAAATTAAAAAAAAAGTCTAATTCAAAAATTTTAAAAAATTTAAAATTTTATCACTTTAAGCCTTTTTCCGTTATCCATCCTGATAATTAAAACAGGAGCCCTATTACGGTTTATATCTAAAACTCTTCTTCCAGTCACATCAAAAACTTCAAATCTTTTACCCAAAGTAACTTTAAAATCTTTAATAATATTAGATGAAAATTTAAATTCACCTCCAGCAACCTCTGCTTTTTCATCTGAAACATAAACAGGAGCTTCAACGTAAACATTTAAAACAAAAGTATCTCCAAACTCTTTAATCTTCCTTTCAAAATAAAAACTCTCTGTTACAAACGAAGAAGTGCTTACCTGGGGTGCCCTTAGCTTTACCCTTAAAATAAAGTTTTGAAAAGGCAAAGCATTGTGATCTGAAAATAGTTTTGCTCTCCTTTTGTCTATAAATGTTTGAGGATTATAAAAATAAGAGGAATCCCTTACTGACTTTAAAACAAAAAAGCTATCAAAGGAAACATATCCACTATTTGAAGAAATTATTCTAAGAGTAAAAGTATCTTGAGCAAGAACAACAGGAGGGTAACTTAAACCTAGCACCCTTATAAAAGGCTCATTTGAATCTTCGGGACTTTGAATTATTCTAACATAATTTGAGTGAATCCAACCTTTTTGATATCCTCCAACTTCACCTATAAAAATTCTTAACCAATTTCCAGAAGAAGAATCAGTTACAAAATTTTGTCCCCTTGCAATCTGAGTTATTATAGTATGTGAAGTAGAGGGACCAGTCCTAACATTCAAAAGAGAAGCATTCACTCTTACTACTTTCTCACCAGTTGATCCACAAAGGCACTTTAGATTAATACCATCACCCCCAAAAATATAACCATAATAATTTCCTGTAGCGGCAGGAAAATAAATTTTATAGAAACCATCTTTGTACAAAAAGGAAACAAATTTAGTGTTATAAGTTGCAATAGAAATTACTTTTGAACTAAAATCAGGATTTGCGTAAATGTTAAGTGCCCCAGGCTCATAAACTTTTACTACAAAATGCCTCTTAGGAGTTTCGAACCAAAGATTACTTCTTATAACATTCCATAAATCATCTTCCTCTCTATCATACCCCAAGGCCCAACACCCTAACCCAGAAATACCAGAATCAATAGCAGTCTTAATTTTTAGATCAATAGAAACAGAATCATCATACCAAGTCTGATACCAACCATCACCAGAAAGGTAGTATTTATACCATGGTGTTAAAGAATTTATATCCCATAATCTTCCATAAGTTGAAGCGTTCTGTTTAGCATAGTAAAAGATGATTGCATCACCGTTTCCCCTTGTGGGTGAACCAATCTCGCCAGATTGAGTTGGCCACCTGTAACCATAGTAGGGCATCCCAAGTATAATCTTATCTGGATTAGCTCCATACTGTTTATAACTTTTTATAGATTTAGAAACACAGTAAGGTCCCCACTGTTGAGAGGGAACAAGCGGTGAAACAGGTCCTGCCACATTTGAGCCGCTGTAATGAAAATCATAGGCCATTACAAAAAGACCATCTGAATAATTGGAAAGATAAGATAAATCGTATCCAGGATACCACTCCGGAACAGCAGGAGTAGCTATAAAAAGTTCTTTCCTTCCCTGTGGATGATTGACTAAAGTATAGTAAAGACTTCTAATAAATTTTGAAAAACTATCTCTTACACTGGAAGTCACAAATTCAAAATCAATATTTACTCCGTCTATACTATAATTTGTAACAAAATCTCTGATTTTATTTATGGCATTGTTTCTTGCGTTTTTATTATTTAAAAATTGAGATACATTTGATGATCCAAAAATAACAAAGGTCATATGAACCCTAACGCCTCTTGAGTGGGCGTAATTTATTATTTTGCTAAAGCGAGAAAGATTAGGAACTGACCCCAAATCTCCGGTTGCAGGATCAATACTTGTAGCAAAATAGGAAATATGAGTAATAAGCTCCATCTGAAAGTACTGATAAAGTAAAGTATCGACCCAATAGGGAAGATACCCGTAAAAAGTATGCGTAATCCCGCTCAATCTTTCCTCAATTGGAGAAAACTTAGCATTCACTAAAATTTCATTAAAATCTGCCTGTTTTAGATTTTTGTAATATTCATACTCATGGATACTTAAAAACGAAATAATTAATATTAAGACTTTCATACTTTTATTTTAATATATCTTCAAATTTTTTGAGAAACGCCTCAGAGACTAAAGCACAAGATTCTCCAAGGGGACATGCACAAAGTCCCTTAATTTTACTATTTAATGAACTTATCATTTCGACTCCATCTCTTACCAAAATCTCCTTATTTTTTATTTTCTCCAGAATCCCATATATAGCCCAAGTACCCTCTCTACAGGGGGTACACTTTCCACAAGACTCATCTTTAAAAAAATGCACTATACTCTCCAAAATTTTTAAAAGTTCACCCTTTTTATCCTCTTTATAACCAAACACAATCACTGCACCTGAACCTGTCATTGTACCTTTTTCAGCTAAAGACTCAAAGTCATAAGATATATCAAGCTCATCATAAGTAAGAGGAGGAGCAGATACACCACCAGGAATAACTCCTAATAAGTGATACCCCTCCTTTACTCCATTGCCAAAATCGTTAATAATTTCCTTTAATGTTACTTTTCCATGTTCAACTTCATAAACCCCTTTTTTCTTAACAATTCCACTTAAGGCTATTAACCTTGTACCTGTGCTCTTTGGTATCCCTATTTTTGCGTAATTTTCTCCACCCATCTCAACTATTATTGGTATATTTGCAAGAGTCTCTACATTATTTACTACTGTCGGATAGCCAAAAAGACCAAAAGTTGCAGGATAGGGCGGCTTAAGTCTTGGAAAACCCTTTTTACCCTCCATAGATTCTAAAAGAGCAGTCTCTTCACCACATATGTAAGCGCCTGCCCCCATAAAAATCTTTATTCTATGGGAAAAATCACTTTTTAGTATCTTCTCTCCTAAAAAACCCTTTTCTTGAACCTCACCTATTGCTTTTTCTAATCTATTAAGTAGCCACTTATATTCTTTTCTTAAGTATATGTAGGAGACTTCAGCTCCAATAGCATAAGAGGCAATTATCATGCCCTCAATTAGAAGATAAGGTGCGTAAAGAAGAATGTCCCTATCTTTGAAAGTGCCAGGTTCACCTTCATCTGCGTTGCAAATTAAAAATTTTTTTATTGATCTATCCCGTGGAACAAATGACCACTTTAGTCCTGTATAAAATCCAGCTCCTCCTCTACCTCTCAGCCCACTTTTTTTAACCTCCTCTATAATCTCCTCCGGTGAGATATGGTCTGAAAGAATTTTCCTTAATGATGAAAACCCTCCCTTTTCAATGTAATCATCAATATTATCTGAATATTTTTTTTTAATAAGAAGAAATTCAGACTTTTTCATTAAGTTCCTTTATCTTTTTAACATCTAAATTTTTTACAGGATTAAAATCAAAAAGACCGGCGGGTGCAAAATCACAAAGTCCGATACATTCGCACTCCCTAAAATCAAAATTTAATCTGTCTCTGTTATCTTTCAAATACTCAATTATTTCATCTGCTCCCTCAAGTAAACAGGAAATGCCTCTACATACGTAAAGTATCCTTTTTTCACTTTTATCTAATGTTAGAAAATGATAAAAAGTGAGAGTTTCATAGATTCGGTTTTCATTTATTTTTAATATTTCTGCAATCTCTTTTATCCTCTCTTTTTTTATATAACCCTCTGTATCTTGAATCATATTCAAAACAGGGATGAGAGAAAGTGCTGTATTACCATTGTAATACTCGATAATTTCTAAGATCTTTGATCTTATATTATCACTCGAGCTTAAACTCTTCATCCCAAACTTCTGCAGTTGTTTTTATACCTTTTAGCTTTAATTTAAATTCCTCAGGATTTGTGACATTTTCAAGGGCATCTTCAAAAGTAATAAGTTTTTCTTTATAAAGTTTTAGGATAGATTGATCAAAGGTTTGCATCTTATACTCGTAGTATCCTTCTTCAATTGCTTGAGGTATTTCTAAAGTTCTAGTTTCATCTATTATAAGTTCTTTAATTCTCGGAGTATTTATGAGGATTTCAACAGCTGGAACCCTTCCTTTACCATCTGCTCTTGGTATTAATCTTTGAGAAATCACAGCAACAAGGGTTGAAGCAAGCATTATCCTTATATGTTGATGTTGATGAGGAGGATAAAAAGATATAATCCTATTTATAGTTTCGGTTGCATTCAAAGTATGAAGTGTAGACATTACAAGATGACCTGTATCTGCAGCCTTTATTGCAGTATCCATAGTAGCTTTATCTCTTATCTCCCCAATGAGAATAACATCAGGATCTTGCCTTAATACATACTTAAGTGCAGAAGCAAAAGAAAAAGTATCACTACCTACCTCCCTTTGCGAAATAATTGATTTTTCATCCTTAAATAAAAATTCAATCGGATCCTCTATTGTTATTATATGCCTTGATCTATTTAAATTTATATAATTTACCATAGCCGCAAGAGTAGTAGACTTACCACTACCTGTTGTTCCTGTGACAAGTATTAGGCCTCTGGGACTCATACATATTTCCTTTAAAACTGGAGGCAAATTAAGCTCCTCAAAAGTTTTTATGTTAGTTGGTATTGCCCTCATTACGATCGAAATACTTCCTCTTTGAATGAAACAGTTAACTCTAAACCTACCTAAACCTGGTACACCTATGGCAAAATCAATTTCCTTTCTTGAAATAAATCTTTTTTGTTGTTCCTCAGTCATTAATACCTTTGCTATTTCGGTCAAATCCTTAGGAGTTAGAGGTTCTGTGTTTAACCTGACAAGCTTTCCATGTATCCTGTAAATTGGGGGCAAACCTGCCTTTAAATGTAAGTCAGATGCCTCCTCCTCAATCATTTTTTTCAATAAAAATTTTAAATCTACAGCCATTTTAAACTAATTCTATCTTAAATAACTTTTGACCATATTCAACTGGTTCACCGTTTTTCACTAATATTTCTCTCACAATTCCTTCAACGTCTGATTCTATTTCGTTCATTATTTTCATAGCCTCAATAATACATAAAACTTGACCTGGTCTTACTTTTGATCCCACCTCAACATAGGGTTCAGCGTCAGGAGCAGGTGCCCTATAAAATGTACCAACAAGAGGTGCAACTACATAATAAAACTTATCTTCTTTCTCCTCCGGTTCTTTTTTTACTTCCTCTACTTTCTTTATTTCCTCTATTTTTCTGACTTCTCTTTCAATAGTCACACCCTCCTCTTGTAACCTTTCTATCCTGTGTTTACTAGGTGCCTCCCTTTCTTTTTTTATCAAATGAATCTTAAAAAAGGGTTTTTTTATCTCTATTTCTGTTAAACCGCTTTTTTCCATCAATTCAATCAATCTTTCAATTTTTTTTATATCCTTATCTTTCATGCTCTTTCGATATATTCTCCAGTTCTTGTATCTACTTTAATTTTTTCTCCCTCTTTTATATAAAGCGGAACCTTAACAACAAGACCTGTTTCTAACTTTGCAGGTTTTGAACCACCAGAAGCAGTGTCACCCCTTACTCCAGGATCAGTCTCAACAACCTCTAAAACAACAGCTGTTGGCAAAACTATTCCAACAGCCTTTTCATCTATAAACTGCACCTTAACATCCTGTCCCTCCTTTAAATATAAAAGATAATCCTTTATTTTCTCTTTAGATAAAATTATTTCTTCACATTTCTCAGAATCATAAAAAATATAATTTTCCCCGTCTGTATAGGAGAAAGTTGCCTCTCTTTCTCTTAATTCTACTTCTTCAAAGTGATCAGATTCTCTTAATGTTTTCTCGAGAACTTGACCAGTTTCTATATTCTTTAGCTTAGTCTTTATGTAAGCATGACCTCTACCAAGCATTACATGCTGAAAATCTATCACTTCATAAAATTTTCCTTCTAACTTTATCACCATTCCACGCCTTAAATCTGGCATTTTTAATCACTTCTTAAAATATTATTTTAGGGTTTGAACCTTTTAAGATTTTAATATTTTAAATTTTTAATAGCTTCTTTGTAAACTTTGTTAAGACGTTTACTTTTCCCATTTTATCTATGTAGACTAAATCCTCAATTCTAACTCCACCCTTTTTTTCTAAATAGATCCCAGGTTCTATTGTGAACACAAATCCCCTTTCGATAACCTCATTTCCTCTCTGAGATACAGAGGGCTTCTCATGAATTTCAATACCGACACCATGACCGAGTCCATGGCCAAACTTTTCTCCGAACCCTTTCCTTGTAATATAATCCCTTGCTAAGCTATCCACATCTTTAGCTTTCATACCTATTTTTATTTTATCTTCAACCATCAAAACTGAATCTAATACAACTTTATAAATTTCTTTAAACCAGTCAGGTGGATTTTCACCAACCCAAAAGGTTCTTGTCATATCTGAACAGTAGCCTTTATAAATACTTCCTATATCTATAAGAAGGGGGACTCCCTTTTTTATTACCACGTTTCTAGGTTTTGCGTGAGGTAAAGCCGAGTTTGAACCAGATGCTACAATTGGAGGAAAGGCAAGTCCCAGTCCCTTCTTTTTTATCATATATTCAATTTCAATTGCTAAATCTTTCTCTTTTGTTTTGCCAGGTCTTAAAATATCAAGAGCCCTCCTTAAAACTTTTTCACAAAACCTTTGAGCCTTTATAATTTTTTTCACCTCATCCTCAGTTTTATATAACCTCAAATTTAAAACTGGTGATTCAATTACCTTAACCTTAATTTTTTTCTTTTTGAAACTGTTATATAGATCAAAAGTAAATGATTCCCTCTCACAGAGCACACTTTTTTTTCTCTCATCTAAAAGCTCATATATTTCATCAAATTTTTTTATAATAACAATTTCAAAATCCTTACTTACTTCCTTTTTAGACTGTAATTTGTAGCGAAAATCAGTTATGAAATAATTTTTTCTTTCTGTCAAAAGAACATAACCTGATGAACCTGTAAAACCAGTTAAATAAAAGACATTTGGCAAACTGTTAATAAAAAGAGCATCTGCCTCATTTAATTCTATTACTCTCTTTAGATATTTAACTCGATCTTTTGAGAAAATTAATCCACTCGATAAAACTTCTAAAGTTTTTTTCTTCAACTTTTTCATCCTCAACAGTCTCCTTTGTTGTTTGCTCTTTAACAGTTTCTTCCACTTTTGCTTCTTCAAAATCTTCAAAGAGCCTCTTAATCTCCTCCGGAATCTCTATAGCTTCCCTTTTTTTCTCCATCTCTTCAATTTCTTCTTTTTTCTCAATTTCTTCTATTTTGATATCAACTTTTTCCTCTCTCTCAGTTAGTTCAGCAAAATCAATTTTTTCAGTAGACTTCTCAATAAAAATCTCCTCTATACTTTCAGAGGGTCTCTCAGGTTCCTTTAAAATTTCGCCTAAAGATAGGGGCTCTCTTTCTTCTATGATTAACTCTTCTTCCTTTTTTTCTTCCTCAATTTTTATGTCCTCTTCAATTTTTATGTCCTCCATAAACTGTGAAGGATGGCCACTCAGTTTAACCTCTTTCTCTTCAAGAATCTCTTTTATATCCCTAACTTCATCAGACTTTACTATATCTTCAAAATCCTCCTTTAAAGAAGTAACTTCTTCTCCTGCAATCCTATCTTCACTAAAAGCGCTTTCTGAAAATATCTTATCCTCTATTTCACCAAACAAACCTTCTTCTAGTAAAGTACTTTCAGTTTTTTTCTCTTCAAACTCTCCTAAAAACTCATTTTCATAGGAAATATCACTATCAATTAAGCTTTCTTCTTCAATCTTTATTTCAGGTTCCTCTTTCTTTAAATCAGTAAGACTTACATATCTCTCTTCGCTTTCTTTATTGAGCTCGCTCTCTACAAACTTAAACTTTTCAAACTTTATTTCTTCTTCCTTTTCACCCTCTATTTCTCTCAAAATTTCTTTTGCCTCTTCCAAGATCTCAGACGATTCAACTTGAATTGAAGCTAACTCTTTATCTTCAAGCAAATCTAAAAGTGGCTCATCAAAAGACGAAAGAAATTCAGGAGTTTTTTGTTCTATTTCAATTAACTTTTCCTCTTCTAACTTTAACTTACTTATCTTCTCTTCCAATTCTCTTATTTTATCTTCAACTTCTGAAGTTAGTGGATCAAGATCATAAAGCCTTTTATAAGCCCAGAGAGCTTCTTCTTCCTTACCTAATTTTTCACAGGTTTCAGCTAAAAGCCTTAATCCAACTATGTGGTTTTCATCCAATTCAACAAGCTTTTTTAAGCTTTCTCTTGCCAACTCTAATTCGTTTCTCTCAAGATGGATTTTTGCTCTTATGTAGTAAGCAACAGGATAATTAGGATTAAATTTTAAGCCCTCCTCAAGAACCCTTAGAGCTTCATCGTACATTTTTCTTTTCCTATAGGCATCAGCTAAATTTGCAAAGGTCTTAGATTGCTTTCCCTCCCTCTCCCACTTTTGATAAAGTTCTTCAATCTCCCTAAATTCTCCTTTCATACTTAAATTTTAAATTTTAGAGAAAAAAAAGTCAACCTATAAAGCATAATATAAAACGAGGAAAAAAAGTAGAATTAAAAGAGTAATGTAAAAAGAGGGTTTTCTAACAAAAAACTTATACATAAGTTTTCCTTTTAAATAGGTAAGTTTAGCTAAACCCTCTACTAAAATGATGTCAATAAAACCACGATCAAAAAGCTTAGATATGTAGTTAGAAATTAAAACAAAAAAATTGTAAAGAGCTCTGGAAACAAAAAAGTCATAATAAAAACCTGATTTTAATAAACTTGCTAATTTTTTAAACCTTTCAGGACTATATTGGATTTTATTTAAATATATCTGAAATGAAAAATAACCACCTAAAACTGATAAAAATAAAGGCAAAAATTGATAGATGATTGGATTTTTAATGTGAATTTCACTTTCTAAAACGCTAAAATAAAATTTTTCAAATATGGGGAGTCCTGTCAAAATTACGAAAAAAGACAAAAGAAAGAGGGATATGTTCATGAGTGAATCAATTTTTCCGTATTCTTTCTTTTCTTCTTCTCCTTCAAAGGTTAGGGCGTATCCCCTCATTATATAAAAAGAAGTTATAAATGCACCAAGACAAGCTAGTAAAAATAAATAAAAATTACTAAAGGAGGCATTTATCAAAAGTTCTTTACTTATAAAACCACCAGTCAAGGGAAAACCAATCAAAGCCAATGCCCCTAGTAAAAAACTATAGGAAGTAAAAGGATGAACCTTTCTTATTCCTCTTGTTTCATATATATCTATTTTTTTGTGTATAAGATGCATAACATTGCCTGAGGATAAAAATAAAAGCGCCTTAAAGAAAGCATGAGTTAAAAGATGAAGGAAGGCAAGATATTTAAAACCTATTCCTATACCAAAAAACATATAACCAATCTGTGATATGGTAGAGTAAGCTAATATTTTTTTAAGATCTCTTTCAAAGCAAGCTATAAGTCCAGATAAGAGAAAACTTACTACAGAAATAAAAATTATTATGTTCAAAATGTCTGGATAAAGAGTAAATAAGGGAAATATTCTTATAAAAAGCCATACACCGGCTGTTACCATGGTAGCTGCATGAATTAAAGCTGAAACAGGAGTAGGACCTTCCATTGCATCAGGTAGCCATATATAAAAGGGAAACTGAGCCGATTTACCGCAAGCCGCTATAATCGCGAAAAATAAAAGATAGGGTAAGAGGGGATGCCTTGTTGCCCCCTCTAAAGGCGCTATATCAAAGGTGTTAAAAATTTTATAATAAATCAAAAGAAAGAGTATAAAGCCAAAATCAGCAAGTCTTGTAATTAAAAAAGCTTTAGTTCCTGCTCTTGCTGCATCAAGTCTCCAAGATTCATAGGAAATTAATAGGTAAGAACAGACACCAACACCCTCCCAACCTATAAACATTAAGAGAAAATTTCCTGAATAAACAATAACTAACATGAAAAATACAAAAAGATTTAAAAAGGCAAAATACCTGTAAGGTGATTCATCTTTTTCCATATAACTAGAAGAGTATAGATGAATAATAGATGAGACAAGAGTTACCATAAGTCCCATTAGAAAACTTATTCTGTCAAGAGTTAAAGAAAAGTAAACTTCAATATCCGAAAAGATTATGAAGGGAATATATATAAACTCCTTCTTATCTATATCAGTTAGAAAAAAATGAGATAAAAAGGAGAGAAAAACAAAGAAAGTAGCCAAAAGACCTGCTTTTTTTGAGTCCCTTATTCCTAAAACTGCTTGAATTACTGAGCCAATGAGGGGAAGAAGTATTATAGCTAAAAGCACTAAACTAGATATCATAGTTGTCACTTTCTCTTTCTTTTGTTAATATTAAAAGGATAGAAAGACCAATGACTGTCTCTGCCGCAACTACAGCAAGCACATAAATGAAAAAATTAGAATATTCAAATCCCTTTTCTTTTATATTCATTGCAAATAAAATTAAAAGAGAATTAAAGGCAATTTCCATAGCAATTAAAAAATAAACAAAACTCCTCTTAAGTAGAATTATTAGTAGAGAAATAAAAAAGGTGAGAATTACTGAGAAAATCTCAATGTTCATCTTTAATTAAAATATAAGAACCAATAATTGCGATGAGAAGCAAAATTGAAACAAGCTCAAAACCTATAAAATCTTTTATGATAATTTCACTAAACTTTTTATCATCAAAGTAAGTTTCACTCTTTCCAAAAAGTGAGGAAAGTCTTAAAGAAAAAAATACTAAAAGATAGGTTAGAAGAACATAAAGAACAATCTTTGCCTTACTCTCTTTAAATTCTTCTTTTATTCTTAAGAGGGGTAAAAGAAATACGAAAATGACAAGAATCGAACCAAGATAAAGTAAAAGCACTAAAAGTCCAAAAAAGTTAAGTTTTAAGTAAAAGTATAAAAGAGAGGTGACGAAAATATTGAGAAAAAAGAAGAAAAGTAAATGGGTGTACTTTCTTGAAATTAGTATAAAGAAAGCTGTAATTGGTAACAATAAGAATATGATCTTCATACAAAGGGGGTTTCTTCTTTAGGTAACACAACGGGTGTTCCCTTTGGATCTCCCTTTCTTTCAAAGGAAAGCCAAGCACGTTTTGAGAGAGTCTGAGCAGGGTCAAGTAATCTATCTTTTGTTAAAACTATTTCTCTTCTTGAGTAGCCAGCAAGTTCAAAAAATTTATCCATAACAAGAGCCTCAGTAGGACAAGCTTCAACACAGAAACCACAGAGTATACACCTTCCATAATCTATCTCGTATACTTTAGCGTATCTTTCAGAGTGAGAAACAGGATTTTCTGGATCGTTTTCAGCAGCTTCAATATAAATTGCGTCTGTGGGGCAAGCGCCTGCACAGAGCATACAACCTATACATCTTTCAAGACCATTTTCCCACCTTTGAAGTCTATGAACCCACCTTGCCCTATAAGGAAGAGTCTTTCTTTTTTCAGGATAGGTGATAGTAACTTTCCTTTTAAAAAAATACTTCAAAGTCAAAAAAAGAGCTTTTAACATCCCTTATTATAAGAAAAAAAAGTGTCTCTTTTCATAGTTCTCTCCATCTAAATGGCCTTTTCTCTGCAAGAGATTCTACCTATATATAATTAACTTACCCCTTTCCTTTACTTTTTCACCAGTTCTTAAATCTCTTCCCTCTATAATAAAAAAATATAGACCGTTGGAAATTCTTTTGTCTATTTTCCATTTAATGGAATTGAATCCTTCATTAAAGAAAATCTCAGGAGTCTCAAAAATTTTAATACCTCTCATAGTAAAAATTTTAACTTTAAAAAGACCAGCTTTATTACTTTTAAAACCTATAAATAAAAAATCTGAGGCAGGATTTGGATAAGGTAATACATCTCTAATTTTTAAATAAAGCGTATCCTCCTCTTCTATAAATATATTTTTTATAAAAAAGGCTCTGTTATGAAAAAGATCGTAAGCTGAAACGCTTAAAAAATTTTTTCCAGGAGAAATATTTTTTACTTTATAATTAATGAATCCTTCATTGAAACTATTAGGCTTATAGTAAAAATAATCGTTAAGAGGCTCTCTTAAAGAACCTATCTGAAGCAATATTGTATCAGTTGCAATATTGATTCCGTTTTCATCCTTTAAAGAAATAAATAAATTAAAGTCTTTAGGTAACGTATCATTTTCCTTTAACTCTCTTCCATTTACCGAAACATATATTTGGGGAGGATTAAAATCAACTGTTTCGTTTTTTGAAAATAAAGCAGGAATTGAATCTTTGAAACAAATTTCTACTTTCGTAGTTTGATTTAAAACACTTATCCTTAAAAATTTTGATTTTGAAAAGGGAATCTTAAAATTAAAAGTTGCCCTTAAGTCTTTTACATTTGATAATCCCTTAAATAGGATATCACCTTTTCTAAAAAGTGGGTATAAATAGCTCCGAACACGCAGTGTTTCAACTTTAGCAGAACCCTCTATTTTCATTAAAGCTATGTCAGAATTTTGAGTAAATTTTACTTTTACAGAGTCAAGGGTTGAAAAGAATTTGTATAAAGAGTCGGAAAAGTATGAATAATAAAGTGTGTCTGGAATATATAGAAAACTATCTATTTTTATGGGAGTGAAGTAAAACGTTGAAGGATCACCAAGAAAAACATAGTCTAAATTGCCAAGAATAGCTGGGTACAAAGCTGAGCCAAAACTTTTTAACTTGTTATAAAAAAGATTTTTTAGAAAGTTATCAATAACATATTCGTTTTCACTAGGAAAGGTAAGGTAAGTAGAACCTAAGGCACCTATTCCGTTTTTAATTAGCCACTTTTCTCCAATAGCTCCAGCAGGTCTATCAAAATTTACAGTTTTACATGAACCAAGGAGAATAAAAGATGGCTTTTTGTTATAATAAAAAAGATCAATATCGTCAATTTTTACAAGTTCTTCATGTGCCAACTGATTTGGGTTTCCGTGAATGAAAAAAAATATAAAGCCTATCCCCCTTTCAACATATTTTAAAAGATCTTTGGTTGCAGCAGGTTTCCTATCGTAAACATAGGGATAATCTATCATATAAAGGGTGTTCTTATCTAAATAATTGGGTAAACCTTTTAAAACTCTTGTAACTTGAGAGGTATGATTTATTCCATCAAAGCGACCCCCTGATCCTGTTGTATCATCTGCAACTCCTAAAATACTAACTTTAAAGGTATTATCCTTTCCCCTTGATTCGTAATGAATTATTCTATCTATGAATTCGTAAATTTCAGAAAGATTTTTTGCAGGGATTCTTCCGATTATCATGTCAGGATCAAAGGCACCACCGTCAAATTCAACAAAGAAGTTATCATAGGTAAAGGGAGGATTATTTATATCTACACCATAGCCCCACTCATAGGGCGGCACTAAATTCATCTCTCCCTTGCCTTCATAATTTTTATAGTCATAAGTTCCTTTACCTGCGAGAAGAACGTATATTGGACGTGGATTATAGTTTAAAAAAGAAAATTTTAAATAATTTCTCAAAGCTACAGGATCTCTGACTCCAAAGCCAAACTCATCAAATATATCCTCTATGTTTACATAATGAATCAGCGGATCTTCTATTTTTAAAGTGTCAAAATAGAAGTTATTCTTTCTATGAATTATAAAATTAGAAAAAACATCTTTAAACTGCTTAGGCCCAATTATAAGCATATGAGCACCAGTTATCTTTCTTAATTCTTTTTTAGAGATTCTTTCGATCTCTGGACGGATCAGATTCTCTGAATACATAATCATAAAGGTGTCATTTTCTAATCCTCCATTAAATACAATAGAGTCTTCACTATGGAAAAAGTTTACCAAATTAAAATATGATGAGGTATTTAAGATCTTAAAGAGTTTACCTTTTCTCCTAAAGTTTCCCTTTACAACTACATTTTTAGCTTTTAAGGGATCTAGATAAAAAGAAAAAGTATCACTAAAATTGATAAGTTTTGAATTATAAATAACTTCAAAAAAATCGACATTTATAAAACCTTGCACCTTTATTTTAAAAACTGGATAAAAACTTAGGGGGTATTTAAGTTTTATCATTTCTTCGTAAGGGAAACTTAAGGAGGAGTAATTTTTACTGTAAATCAGGTTTTTATTCATGAAAATACTTAGGGAATAATTTGGTTGACCTAAATCTTCTCTTTCTCTAACTATGAAATTAAGGTTAATTAATGCAGTTTCTTGTAGTGGGTTTTTAAAATTTAAAAGATCAAAAACAAAAGAGTCGTTTTTAACTACTTCTCCTACCCATCTTAGACCTGCCTTTGCAAGATTAACTATGTTTTTTTCATGCCTTGTTATCTTTATACCTTCGTTTGACCTATTGTCAGAATTAGGGGCTCCACTAACTGAATTGACAAATAAACCAGTATCTCCTCCAAAAGAAATAAAAAAAAGTGAATAATCGGTATAGGGATTAAAGTAAAAGTAGGGTCCTTTACCCTCAATTCTATACCCCGTAGCCGTGAAGGCAGGAAAAACTAAACTATCACCTTGATCAAAAGTGTTTATTTTTCCTCTATCTATAAGCAAAAGAGGCACCTTTTGGGGAACAACCTCATAGGAATCTGGCGAAGAATGTAAAGCTTTTAATCTTCTAAAAAGAGCAATTTTTTTAATATCAAACTGGGAGGGATCTATATTTAAAACTCTTTTTATATCCTCGTAGGTTAAAAGATATAGCCCATTTTTAGGTACAGTAATTTTTATCCAAAAAGCTCTATCATCAAAGAAGAAATTCTTTTTAAAATCTGAGGGGAAAAACTCTCTTTCTGTATTTTTTATTAAATTCCTTTGATAAAAAGAAGAGAAAATTTTATCTTCCTGAATTTCCTTAAAATTTAAATTTCTAAAGCTTTTTTCTTTTAGAGTTATCTCAACTTCTTTTATGACTTGGATTCCTTTCTCGTTTATTTGGACTGGGAAGAAAATAAGAGAAAGAATTGGCTTAAGTCTTAAAAAAGAAGACCCTTTATTAATTAATAAATTATTAGGAAAAGGTTTGCTGAAATCCCTTTTAGTGTCGAAGTAGGAAAGTCCGTCATCTTTTACTTCGGGTACTCTTTCAACATCAAAGTTTCCCTTAATAGTTTCACTTTTTAAAATTTTATAGCCAACCTCATAATCAAAATTAGGATCAATTTCAACAGGAATAAAAAAGGAGGGTAAATCAGGAAGACCTTTTTCAAATTTAAAAACTCTCTGTCCGCTAAATCTTATTAAATTATTAAGAGTTTCAGCCTTTACACTAAATTTGTAAGTAAATTTTATCTCTAGGAAGAGTAAAAAAATAAGAATCATTCTTCAAAGGGAATAGCTTCTTCAATAACAAGAATGGGAATATCATCTTCAATTTTATACTTTAACTTACAGTTAAAGCACAAAAGTACATTCTCTTTTTCTTTATAGACAAGATCTCCCTTACACTTAGGACAAGCTATAATATCTAACAACTCTTTATCTAAAGCCATATAAAACCTCCTTTTTATATTTCTTGCCTAAAGATATTAAATTGTAAGAAAATTTAAAAATGCAATACAATAAGTATTATGTTTTATCTATCTGATTATCAGGTTTTTTTTAAAAACATTGCAGAATTTAAGAAGGAGAGGTTTTTCTTTTTTACTTATGATGAATTTTTTCTTGTTCTAAGGGCGATTGAGTTGTTAATGAAAATAAATAGTATCACTCAAAAAAGAGCTTTTATCGGAAAAGAGTTTAACATGAAGGAGGTTATACAAGAAGAAAAAAGTATATCCTTTTTCAAAAGAGAAAGATATATAAATATTATTTATAGTTCAGAAGATACAAAATTAAGAAAAGAATATTTTGAATCAGATATAAGGGATCTCTTTGTATTTACATTTAGTGATAAAAGGGCCTTTGAAAAAAATAAGGTTTTCAAAGAATTAGAAAAGGGAGTTTATGTTCATTTTCCAAAAGTTGAGCATGCTATTGCCCTTAAATGGTTTTCAAGGGAATTAAAACAAAGAGGTATAAATATAAATGAAACAGCTCTTCAAAGTATAGTTCTAGATAGTGAAGCTAGACTTACAAAGCTAAATAATTATGTGAAACTTTTTGAACTTGGAACACCTATTGAAAACTTTCTACCTGGGACTGAAAAGGATTTAAGAGAATTAGATTATCAATCTATTATCAATATAGTAGTTTCGCTTGTCAGAAAAAAGTTAATTTCCCCAGAAATATTGTGGAAAGTTTATGATCCTTTGCTTTATAATAGAAGAATAAACTATGACTATGAATTAGAAATGAAGCAAATTTTAAGGAGGATTTATGAAAAAAGAAATAAATATTGATGAAATAAAGAATCTTGAGGCTAAACGGAAGGAGTTTCAAGAAAAACTACTTAAGCTTAAAGAAAAGGAAAAAGAAACAAAGCCTCATATTTTTAGAAAGGTCTTCTCAGAATATCAAGAAAAATTGAGGAAAGTAGAAGAGGAATTAGAAAAAAGAAAAGATATACTTAAAGAATACTTAGAAGATCTTTATAATAAAAGAAAAGAAATTGAAAAGGAAAAAATAAAGATAGAAGATGAAATTGAAGAGATCAAACTTAGATATTCTATTGGAGAGTATGACGATACGACTTACAAGAAAATAATGGATAGTAAGAATGTTGAACTTAAAAGGATAAAAGAAAAATTTAACCAGATAGACAAAGAAATTAATGAACTACGCTTTCTGACCGAAAAGGCTGAACCTAAAAAAGTTACTGAAAAAGAATACGAAACTTTAGAGGAATTAAAGGAAGAGAAATTTGAAGAACTTACTGAAGTTGTTGAAATAGGAGAAAAGGGTCGTGAAACAAAAGCTAAATCCAGCGCTGAAATAGAAGAAGAGCTTATAGAAATAGAGGGTCTTTTAGAGGAAGTTACTGAAGTAGGTGAGGAAAAAAGCTTGGAAGAGGTAAGCTTTAATGAAAAGCTTCTTGAGGATTTAGGGAAAGAAAGTAAAGCAGTGGAGAGAGGTGAGGTTATCTGTAAGAAATGTGGTCATAAAAATTCTCCTGATTCTTGGTTTTGTGAAAACTGTGGTGCAGAATTAATAATTGAACTAGAGTAAACTCTAATAATGAAATTTTTCTTACTCTTTTTTCTTTTTTATTTTGCATGTTTTTTTTATAGTAAAGATAAAGAAAACACAATTTTTCTTTACATATTGTATTATAAGACCAGTGAAGAAGGGAATTTTAATAAGGCAAAGGAATATCTTGAAAAACTTTTAGAAATTAAAAAAGAAAGGGAATTATATATAGAGTATATTTTTCTGCTTTATAAAATGAAAGAGTATAGTAAATTGAAAAGAGTTTTTTTGGATTTTCAGAAAAAATTTAGTGTTGACTCAACAGTTGTATACCCCTTTTTATCAGCCTGTGTATTTACCGGTGATTATAAAAATTTTAAAAAGTTTGAAAAAATTTTTAGAGATAAATTCAAAAAAGATAAAAGTCTTTTGTATTTAACTTTTAGTTTGTATCAATCTATTGGTGAATATAACGAGGCACTCTCAATTTTAGATGAGCTTATTAAAATTGATTCTAACAATCTAGCAAGATATCTTTTAGATAAAGCAAGGACTTTGTCACTTAAAAAAGAATTTAAAAGGGCTCTTGAAATCATAGAAATACTTGAAAAAAAGGAAACAATCCCAGAGGTTTTGTTAGAAAAGGCAATTTGCTACGAAGGATTAAATAATACTAAAGAAGCTTTAAAAGTCTATAGAAAACTTATAGATTATCCTGGAATTGAAAGCAAGAATTTATTAAAAAGGATTATAAATTTGGCTATTTCTAATGGAGACTATGAGTTAACAGACTCACTCTTAAAAGATAGAATCGAAGATTATTTTTATGACATTGATCTCATCGAACAGTACGGGTTTATAAAATATATTAAAAATGAGCTTAAAGAAAGTGTTAAGTTTTTTTCACTCGCTTTAACATATAATCCAAATAGTGATTTAGCACACTATTATTTATCAAGAATATTTTATAAAGAAAAGCATATGGAAAAGGCTTTTTATCATATAAAAAAAGCAATAGAAATAAATCCAAAAAGCTCTGAATACTATATTTATTATGCTTTTTTGCTTATTACTGAAGGAAAATTAGATGAAGCTCAAAGTGTGCTAAGGGAAATAAAAGATAAAAATACACCTTCTTACTTTTATTTAAGTGGATTTCTCGAGAGAAAAAAAGGGAAATTAAAAAGGGCAATATATCTTTATGAGAAGGCTTTAAAACTAGATTCACTTGATGCAAATAAGTGGTTTGAGGCTGGTGCTATATACGCAGATTTGAATGAAATAAAAAAGGCATCAAGAGCTTTTAAAAAATCAGTTCAACTTGATACAACCTTCTCGGAGGCCTATAATTACTGGGGTTATATGCTTGCAGAAAGGGGTTTAAAACTTGATACAGCAAAAATCCTTATAGAAAAGGCGCTAAAATATGAACCAGAAAATGGGTATTATCTTGACTCTATGGGCTGGGTATACTACATGATGGGTAAATACGATACTGCTTATATATATTTAAAAAAGGCAGCAGAATATGTACCTAATGATCCTGTTATAATCGAACATCTGGGTGATGTCTATTTTAAGTTAAACCAAATAGAAAAAGCACTAACTTATTGGCAAAAAGCCTTAAAACTTTCACCGAATAACAAAAATCTGAAGAAAAAAATTAAAAAGTATAAAGGAAAAAGGGGGTGAAAGTAATAATAGGTGTTACCGGTAACATCTCTTCAGGTAAGAGTGAGTTCTGTAAGATACTAGAAAAAAATGGAGCCTTTTGGATAGATGCTGACAAAATTGGACATAAAATAATTGATGAAAAAAAAGAAGAAATTAAAAAAATATTTGGGGCCTACCTTGAAAGGAAAGAGATCGCAGAAATCATCTTTAAAGATATTAAAATAAAAAATAAATATGAAAGATGGATTCATAGTGAAATAAAAAGGGAAGTAAAAAAGATTATTGAGGAGGGGAAAGAGGGATATTATGCTGTAGAGGGTGCACTTATCTATGAGGCAAAGGCTGATAGAATCATGGACTATGTAATTTACCTTAAAGCCAGTGAAAATGTTCTATTTGAAAGAGCAAAAAAGAAAGGATACAATTTAGATCTTTTCAAAAGGATACTTTATTTCCAAAATTTACTAAAAAACAAAGAAGAGAAAGCAGATTTTGTGGTAGAAAATGAAGGTGATATAAATAATTTAGAGAAAAGGGCAATAGAAATTTATGATCAAATTAAAAAGAAAAAACCTAAATTTATCTGTGATTCAACTTGTTTAAGAGAGTTAAGATGGTTAAGATTACTTGGATTTGATACTACAAACTCTAACAACATTAGAAGTATTGTTAAGGGCATCTATGAGGAAAAAAGATTTTTATTAACGAGAAAAAAGAGAGTGAATTTATTCCCCACTTGGAAAATTTTCAAGGTTCCTGAAGGAAAATTTAAAATAAGAATTAGAAGAATTATAGATTTTTTTGATTTAAAAGACAAAATTGATATTTTTTCACGATGTACAATATGTAACGGTGACATAGAAGAAATAAATAAGAGAGAAGTTAAAGGGAAAGTTCCATATTATACATATAAAACGCAGAAAAATTTTTATATATGCAAAAAATGCGATAAGATATACTGGATGGGGTCTCATTATTTCTTTTTTGAAAAACATTTTAAAGAAATTATAAATTGATAGGAATTTTATTAATTTTGGTTTTATTATCCTGCGCTAAGAGTGAAATAAAGAAATACTCGCAAGTAGAAAAAACCGAGATAAAAAAGATTTACAAGAAAAAAACTCAAAAGACTAAAGAAAAAAAATTAAAAGAACCCCAGTTGAGAGTTTTAATTTACGAGGATGAAAATCCTATATATATTTCAGGAACTGCCACCTTTTTTGCAATCGATCAATATGGAAGAAAATATAAATTTTATGCTAATGATATATTAAAATTTACAAGAGAAGGAAACGAATCCATCGTATATTTAAATGGAAAAAATCTTAACATCACTTTACCTATTGTTTTTTACGTTAAGGGAGAAGGCTATATCAAGGTTCAGGGAAAAAGATTTAGAGGTGAGATTGAAATTGATCCCTACTTAAGAGTTATAAACAGAGTGAAAGTTGAAGATTATCTAAAATCTGTTGTTCCACTTGAAATAGGAAATCTCTATCTCTCTAGTTTTGAAGCCCTAAAGGCGCAAGCAGTTTGCGCAAGAAGCTACGCCTTGAGAAAATACCTAGAAAAAGAAGGGGACTTTTTTCATCTTTACTCTGATACAAAGGATCAAGTTTATGGAGGTAAGGAAAAGGAAAACGAGATAACGAACCTTGCAATAGAAATGACAAAAGGTGAAGTGCTCGTTTATAAAAATGAAGTAGTTTTAGCATTATACCATTCAACATGCGGAGGGAAAACTGCTAATTATGATGAAGTATTTCCGACTATAGAACCTATAAGTTACTTAAAATCTGTTAATTGTAATTTTCAGGGTAAAAATCTCTGTGAAAACTCTCCTTACTTTAGGTGGAAAAGAGAGTTTAAGAGAAATGAATTTATCGAGAATCTCTCAATTAATTTAACTTCTTTAACTGGTATATCCTTTTTGCCTAGTGATATTATTGATTTTAAAATTTTAAAAAGTCCAACGTCTGAAAGAATTTCGGAATTAGAAATTAAAACAAAAAGAGGAAAATTTAACTTTAAAGGTTTTGAAATCCGAAAGGTAGTTGGAAGAGGCAACCCCTTACCTTCAAATTTTTTTGATTTTAAAGATGAAGGTGATAAGTTTATAATATTAGGCAGAGGGTTTGGGCATGGAGTAGGTCTTTGTCAGTATGGAGCTTTATCACTTGCAAAAAAAGGGGTAAAATATGAGCATATCCTCAAATTTTACTTTAAAAATACAAAAATTAAAAAGATTTATTAGTGAAAGAAAATTAGATTCTTTCTTAATTTTTCTATCATTTTTACTTCTTTCATCGTCTCTTTATACATCAAAGTTCGAAATCGCTATTTCTCCTATTGTTTCAATATTAATCCTTTTTATTTTGATTTTTTTTGTAATTTTAAACTTTTTAAATATCAGTTTTGGTTTAAAAGAAATAACTTTAAAACTTCTTATATTTTCTGCTTTTAATTTTCTCTCCTTTCTTTACAAAACATACTTTAACCTCCTTTCTTTTCTTTTTATTTTAATCTTTTTTGGTTCACCCTTTTTAATACTATTTTTTTCTTTTTTTCCAATTTTAATAACTATTGAAGAAAACGTTTTTTATTCTTTTGCCTTTTTTCTATATTCACTGTTTCTGTTTATTCTTTTATATCGAGAAAAAAGGAGAAACTTACTTTTAAAAGAAGAGATTGAGAAGGTTTCTTCAAAGTTAAGACTCTTTGAAATAGAAAAAGTCCCATCTGAGAAGCTTATAAAGGAACTAAAAAAAGAGGTTTATCCTGAAAAACCGGTTCCACTTTTCAAATTCGCCCTAAATCATTTAAAGGAGGTTTACAGTGAAATTATTCTTCCAAACTCTTTAGCCTTTTTGTTTTATGATCCGCTTGCACAGGGTTTTAGAATAGAAACTTCCTATTCAAAAAAGAAGTTTTTTAAAAACAAAGGAATAATACCCCTATATTCTCCACTTATAAAATTAGCGACAGAAAAAAATGAAAGAATTTATTTCCCTGAATTTTCTGGCTCTGGTTATGATATAGGTCTTTATGAATCTAACATAAAACTTGGATCTATTTGTATTGTTCCAATTTTTTCTGAGGGAGATCTTTACGGCTTTATTTATGCAGATAAAGAAGAAATAAAGGGATTTTCTGAAAATGATCTAAAATTTTTAGATTTTCTATCAAAAGAGACAAACCTTTTTTTAAAATTTTTCATTTTGTTAAAGAATGAAAACCAACTTGCATCAAGGTTTAGAGCCCTTTTTGAACTAGCAAAGGATACAGCAGGTAAATTGCGTTTAAAAGAGGTAGCAGAAAAAATAATATACGTTTCAGAAATTTTAAAGAAAAGTGATGTAATATGTCTTCTTGAAAAAAGATCGGATGAAATAAGATGTATCGCGATCAATCAGGAAAAAGATTGGATTAAAACAGGATCAAAATTTATTCACTCAGAAGACTCAATAATATCATTACTTTTCAAAAGCGGCTTCCCAGTTTTTACTGGAAGAATAAAAAGTTCTATTCCTGTTATAGGAAAGATAAATCCTGATATAAAATCAATACTAGCCTTTCCCATAAAGATTGAAGGAAAAGCAAGGTATGCTCTTGCTCTTTTTTCAAGACATTTAGACTATTTTGATGAAAAAGATAAAGAGATATTTGAGTTTTTAATCCAACAAGCACAGATTTCAATAGAAAAGGCTCTTTTATTTGAAAAAACTTTGGATCTCGCTATAAGAGACTCTTTAACAGGACTTTATAATCATAAAACTTTTCAAGAAAAGCTTTTAGACTCCATTAAGAGAAACATTCCTTTCAGTTTAATTTTAATAGATGTTGATCTATTTAAAAAAATAAATGATACCTATGGACATCCTTTTGGCGATAAAGTTCTTATGAAAATAGCTGAGATTTTAAAGGAAGAGACCGAAAAAATTGGGATACCCGCAAGGTATGGAGGAGAAGAGTTTGCGCTAATAATTGAGGGTTCGAAAGAATATGCAAGATATAAAGGAGAAGAAATAAGAAAAAGAATAGAAAAAGAAGAGTTTTACACTGATGAGGGAGAGAGAGTTTATATTACCGTAAGCATGGGTATTGCCTCTTTTCCTTTAGATACAAAGGAAAGAGGAAGTTTGATAGAAAAGGCAGATAGAGCACTTTACATAGCAAAAAGGAGCGGAAGAAACAGAGTAATTTCCTGGGGTCAAGAGGAAATTTCCCCTTAAAGACCTTTATCTTTTAAGAAATCTTTCAAGAAAGTTTGTATCAAAATTACCTTCGATAAAATCCTTATCCTCTACAATTTTCTTGTGAAGTGGAATAGTTGTGTGAATTCCATCAATAATTGTCTCTTCAAGTGCTCTTTTTAATCTTTTTATCGCTGCTTCCCTTGTTCTCTCATAAACAATTAACTTTGCAATTAAAGAATCATAGTAAGGTTTAACTTCATATCCGGCATATATAAAAGAATCTACCCTCACACCAGGGCCTCCTGGAAAATGTAGCGTTTTTACAACTCCTGGAGACGGCATAAAGCCCTTATCAGGATTTTCTGCATTTATCCTTACCTCAATTGCATGCCCCCTTTTTTCTATATCACTTTGATTTAGCTCTAATTTTCCCTTTTCTTCCAGTTCTATTTGTGTTTTTATTAAATCAATCCCAGTAATAAATTCTGTAACCGGATGTTCAACCTGTATTCTTGTATTCATTTCTATAAAATATAAATTTTTGTTTTCGTCCATAAGAAATTCTAAAGTTCCGGCAGATTTGTACCTAATAGCTTCAGCTCCTCTTCTTGCATATTCCAAAAGCTTTTCTCTAGTTTTTTCATCTATTGAGGGAGACGGAGCCTCTTCTAAAATTTTTTGATGTCTTCTTTGTATAGTGCACTCTCTTTCAAATAGTGTCAGTACTTTGCCCTTTCCGTCTCCTATTACTTGCACCTCAATGTGTCTCGGTTTTTCTATAAATTTCTCGATATAGAGTCTACCATCTCCAAAAGCAGCTTGAGCTTCTGCTTGTGCTGTTTTAAAACTTATCTCAAAATCCTTTTCACTTCTTACTACTCTCATACCTTTTCCACCACCTCCGGCACTAGCTTTTAGGATCACAGGAAAGCCAATGTCTCTTGCTATCTCCAAGGCTTCATCTAAACTTTCAACAATACCGTCAGAACCTGGTATTACAGGAACTCCAGCTTCCTTCATTATCTTTCTTGCCATAGCCTTATCTCCCATCTTTGAAATATGTTCAGGTTCTGGACCAATAAAAATAAAACCAGATGACTTAACTATCTCTGAAAACTCGGCATTTTCCGACAAAAAGCCATAACCTGGATGAATCGCATCACATCCTGTAATTTCAGCGGCTGATATAATCCTTGGAATATTTAAATAACTCTGTGAAGATGGAGCAGGCCCTATACAAATTGACTGATCCGCCAAAAAAACATGCAAGGAATCCTTATCTACCTCCGAATAAACAGCAACTGACTCAATCCCTAGCTCTTTACAAGCATAAATTATTCTAACAGCAATTTCACCCCTATTTGCAATCAGTATTCTTTTTATTTTCATCTCTCCACAATTAATTTAATGTAATCTTTTGATTCTGATGTTTCAAAAGTTATTATGTAAAAACCAGGAAAAATTTTTTCCTTAACATCTAATTTTAAGTTAATAACTTCCTTATATCTACCTAAGGGCAAAAAAGTACTTTTTTCATAAACCTTTTTTCCTGAAGGAGTAAAAATTTTTATAGAAACAGGAGTTAAACTCTCGTTAATAATATAATCAATATTTAAAATATCACCTTTTGTTGGATTTGGATAAACAGAAATTATTCTAGACTTTTCTCCTTCTCTTTGGGGTAACTCAGTTTCTTCAAAATTTAAAGCTTTAAGTGCATCTGGGATACCGTATCCATAAATGTTATCAGGAGAAAGGTACTTTGAAGAGGACATTATTATAGAAAGATATAATTTTCTTGCGTCCCAACTGGGATGAGCTGAAAGAATAGAAGCAGCAAAGCCAGCCATAAGTGCAGTTGAGACTGAAGTTCCTTGGGCTTGAGAGTATGAATAAATAGAATCTCCTGTTTGGGTTATTTCCTTATATAAAGTAACTGATGTATAAGGAGCAACCACATCAGGTTTTATTCTCCCATCTGAAGTTGGACCAAAGGCTGAACCATTCCATATTTTACCGTCAAGCTTTACTCCACCAACAGTTATAACAGAGTCAGCATCGCCAGGTGCTACAATAGTCGTGTCAGCTTTTGTTGTGTCCTTGTGAGATACATTTCCAGCCGCAGTAAAGACTAAAATTCCCTTAGAAAGAGCCTTAGAAGCAGCCCTCGAAGAAATAGCAGTTTTTCCATTCATATCTTTCTTTTCGTACCAATCAGAATAACCCAAAGATGAGGAAACAATATTTGCACCTAATCTATGGGAGAGTTCAAGGGCTTCAACCCAAAAGTCCTCCTCAACTATATTTTCAAAGTTATAGCCTTCAACAGTTTTTGTTCTTTCTGTTTTAAAAAGCAAAAATTCAGCACCAGGTGCTGTTCCTATAAGTTCACCGGGAGTATAGCCACCTATTAGTCCGAGCATTCTCGTTCCATGATAGGCACCTGAAAGGGGATCTGTAAAGTCAGTTAATGGATCAAGGTTAACTTTTTTATCTCCCCTTCTTCTAAAAACCGTAAAATTATTGAAACAGTTTAGATCATCAACAAAGTACTCAAGAATAGAATCTATGGTTCCTCTATAATAGTGATAAATAAAGCCATTTTTCGTATAGTAAATTTTATTCTGAAAGTAAACTGGACTTTTTATAAAAAAACCTGCATCTATGATTTTTTTTGTATAAAGATTAAAGTAACTATCAAACTTTAATTCGTAGAGAGTGTCTCTTTTACTCCCAGATACAAGGAGAACTTGTGTTGTATCCTCTTTGAATCTAATAAAATGAGGTTGACCGGGTGAGAGGATCGTATCTTTTATAACCCTATAGAGTGTATCTAGAATCATAAGTCCTGATATGGGTCTTAAGATCCCCATTTCATATAAAACAAAAATTAAATTATTCTTCTCATTTACTTTTAAAGAAAAGGCTTTTACATTGCGAGAAAATAACACGTTCCTATTTAAGTCTATTATTTTGATAGATAAAGTATCAGAATATACTATGTTTATTTTGTCATTAAAAATAAAAATTTCAAGATCAAAGATAAAGGGAGCGTGAGTTAAAATTTTAAAAGAATCTTTGTGGAGATCTTTATTTAAAAATGAAACAGCAATAGCCTCACTACCGGGAAATAAGATCATCTTATAGGCCAAGTAAACTTTTCCTTTGTAATAAACTGCAGAGGGCAAAAGAGAGATAGTATCAGGGCTTAAAGGAGTTAATCTGTCTCTATATGAAAAGTTATTGTTTAAAAAAATATTTCCGTATATTCTCCAGAGATTTTTGCTATTATCTCTCTCATTTAAAAAGTTATAAAAAATAAATAGTGTATCTTTGTTACCTGTTAGAGAGGTTTTGCCTATATAACCAATTGCCCTTACCTTTGGAATCCCATATTTTAAGTTATTAGCATTAAGGAACATTGAATCTCCACTGTTAAAGTCATAAGTAAACTTTACTCTCTTTCCTTCCCTTATGTGAACTAAGGCAGGATGATTGAGATCAAAACCAGTATCAAATATTGAAATCTTTACATTCTGACCTATAAAGCCTCTTTTATGAACCTCATCGATTTTTAAAAATTTTATAACTTCATAGGAGCTTCCGTAATCTGACGGCGAAAAAGAAGAGGGTTTAAATTGCTTGTAAAATTTTTTACCTCTGTTAACAACATGGTACTCACTTATTAATTTTTTAAGTTCTTTAAATCTTAAAAGGAAAGACGGGAAGTAGCAGGACATAAAGTTTTCCCATTCGGAGATGGCTCTTACCCTAGCTCCCTGATTTTCGAGTATATTAGAGATTCTTGTTATATTATTTGACTTTAACCATAAGTTGAGATAACCTTTTTCCCTGATTATTCCCTCAATTTCTGAGTTTAAAAAAGAAATTAGAAGAAAAATCATATCTTATAACCTCCCTATAGTTTTAAGGAAGAGCGCAAAGCCCTCACTTTCATTTTTTAAAAGTTCTAAGGCCTTTTTTGCAGCTTCGTAATTAGGATTGATTGAAAGAGCATTTTCTAACTCGATCTGAGCTTCCTCAAAAAGTGTTTTTATTTTATAGAAAAAGGCAAGTGCTAAATTAAATCTAACATCAGCGTATTCGGGGTGTTCATCTCTTATTTCTTTTAATTTTAAAATATAGTCATCCACTATCATTTTTGACCTTTCCCTATCAGCGTATCTTGTAAGAACAATAAACTCTTCAAGGATTTCATGTACATCATAGGGTTTTAAAATATTAAAGAATTCCTCAAAAAGTCTTTTTGCTTCCATAATTTCACCATTTTCAAGTAAAGTTAAACCATTTTTAAATTTTTCATTTTTAAACCTTGGATCAAGAATCTCGGCACTTTTAAAAGAAAGCACAATAGTTTTAAAAGGTATTGTTGACCCTGAATTCAGAACAAGATCAAGTAGGGAAAGACCCATTTCAAAGTGAGCTTCAGCATAAGAGGGATTTTTCTCGAGTGCCTTTTTAAGATAGGAGATACTCCTTGTGAATTCCTTTTTTAGTCTAAAAACTCTTCCTGCCCAAAGAAAATAATTAGGATAGTCTCTATCTTGTAACGCTTTTTCGAAAAAAAAGCTTGACTTTTCATAATCCCTTAAGTAGAAGTAAACTTGTCCTAAAACAAAATTTAAGGGACCATAATTTTCGTTCAATTTTATCTTATCTTCAAGTAGTTCCCTTGCTTCTTCAACAAGTCCTATTTTTAACATTTTTTCAGCCAGTTTTACATACATATCTAAAGGTTCCTCTTTCATTCTCTCTTTTATAGAAAGCCATGTTTTAATCTCATTTAATAGATGTTCATGAAAATTCTTTACTATTTCAAAAATTTTTTTCTCCTCTAAAACCTTATCTATCTCAATCCTTTTTACTAAAACTATTTTACCCTCTCTTGTTACCTTTGAAAATAACTCTCCTTGGGCAGATAAGTAGCTTGTTTCAACATAGTAGACCTTATCTCCAATTTCTAGGTGAGAAGAGGTTCCAAACCCTTTCATTCTGTTATTTTTTTCAGTTTCTCTAATCTCTCCTTTGCCCTCTCATAGAGTTTTTTTGTATCTTTATAAGAGGGATTGCTCTTTATAATTACTTCCCAAGATTTTATTGCTTCTTCTAATAGTTCCATCTTATAAAACTCTATGCCCTTTTTGTAATAAAATTCAAGTTCTTCTTCAGTCAGAGAGGGAACTTCCTCTTTTTTTTCCTCCTCTTTCTTTCTTATTGGCCTTTTTACTACTTCCTTCTCGGGTGAGGTCTCTTTCTTTTCAACATAAACTGGCACTTTTTTTGTTCTAACGATTTCCTTTATTAAAATTCTTTTTTTAAAATCAAGTACATATCCAAAATAAAATTTTTCACCAAATAGACCTAACAAAAATTTCATATCGCCTTTTTTAAAGCTAATACCTAAGGAATAAAGTTTCTTCCTAAAAACTTGGATTCCAGAATAAAATTTTAAATTTTCAAAAAAGAAATTTTTTAAATTTAAGATATATGTAAGACCAAGTCTTAAACCAATAGAGTCACTTGTAAAAACTGGCTCAGTGTTTAAAGTAAAACCTCTATGATGAAGAGAAAAACCAAGTTGTGCATGTAAATGGGTAGTATTTGTCTTTAAATTTTGTATTCCTTCAGCGTAAAAACCAAAAGACAAAAAGTTATTAGGAGCATGCAGTAGAGCTTGACCTATACCAAAACCATCTAAGGCTTTATTAACAAAAATTATTTTTGTTCTTATAGAAAAGGAAACTTTTTCTGCATAAGTTCCACCTGAGAAAGAAATATAATTTCTTGAGTCTGATTCAAAAGCAAAATTCCTATAAACTATTGAGAAAAATTTCATCTCAGTTGGGATTTCATAAAAAAAGCCAAGTTTTTCCTCTGGCTTTGTAAAGGCAGAGGTAACCAAACGATCAAGAAAATCAACAGGATAAGAAACTCCCGTTAATCCCTTTAGTAAAGGTAGAGCGTATAAAAATATTATCATTTCTTTCTTATAATCAAAAAAGTTATATCATCTTCAGGTTCTGATTTACCCATAAACTCTTTAACTTTCTCAACCATTTTAATCTTAATTTCCTCTGCACTCTTTCCTTTTTTAACAATTTCATCAAATAAATTGAAGATACCATCTTCACCTAGTATTTCACCCTTTTCATTTTTGATATCATTAAGTCCATCTGTATAAAGAAAGAAAATATCGTCTTTTTCCAATTTGCCTTGGCCCTTTTGCACCATACTAGGGTATTCTTCTTGTGAAACAAAAGAAAAACCAATTGGAACTCCATTTGTTTTGAATTTTTTAACAAGACCTGTACTTGAGGTGTATAGCAGCGGGGGGTTGTGTCCACAGGAAGAGTAGATATAGTTTCCGTTGTCTTCTAGATATAGTAAAAAAAGAGTTAAGAACATATCATCTGGCATTTTGTCTTTTAGGAAGGAGTGAATATTTGCAGCGAAGGCTAAGGGACTTCTTGAAGTTTTATAGTTTGAGTATATAAAAGCCTTTGTTAAGGCCATAATAAGAGATGAAGAAGCTCCTTTTCCTGAAACGTCTCCTATTACACAGAGAGTATGAGTAATAGTCTTTAAAACATCAACGTAATCGCCACCTACGTAGAATGCTGGCTCGTAATAGTAGGAAATTTCATATTCTCTTAAATTAGGTAATTTCTCTGGTAGAAGCATCTTTTGAATTTCTCTTGCAAGCTCTGCATCTCTTTTTAGTCTTTCTTTTTCTATCAAATTTTTTCTGTACTCTATAAGCTTAACTCTCATCTCTTCAGCCACCTTGACTATTTTACCAAACTCATCTTTTGAAGGATACTTTATTTCTTTCTCTAAGTCTCCCTCACCGATTCTTTTGAGAGCATGAATAATATAGTTAAGTGGTCTTAGCGAGATATAGGAAAAAAGAAAGATTGATATTAAACCTAAAAAAAGAAATAGGAAAAAAATTATGGACGCCACTTTTCTAAAGTCCTTTTTTGCTTTCTCAAGTATTTCAGCTGAAAGAGCTAAGTAAACTTTTCCTATATTCACTTTTCCCATAGAAACTTCCTTTTCAAAAAGAAAAAAATTTTGTTTTGCCTTATGAATTCTTAAAATGTCCTCTATATTTTTATTTACTTCTTCATAATCAGGTGAGCCTTTAATTTTGTTATACTTATCAACAATATAGACAAAAATAAGAGATTCTTCTTTTTGAAGTGAATAGGTTAAACGGCTAAGTTCAGCAAGATTTTCATCAATTAAAGGCTCCTTTGCAACCATTGCTAAGGAGGTTGCTAAGGAATTACCCCTTTTATTTAACTCAGCAATAATATAACTTTCTCCCCTCTTAGTTAAAAAATCATAAATTAGATAAGAGAAAAAAATGAAAATTAGGGAAAAAAGAATACTTATTTTAATTTTAAAACTCATTTTAAGAGTTTTTCCTTTAATTTCATGTAAGCAAAGATCAATCTATCTTCTCTTGTTAAAAGTTTCTTTTCTCTTAGTAAGCTCTTAAACTTCTCCAGAGAAATATTTTTATCTATTTTTTCATACATTTTAAAAAGTTCTTCTGGTTCAAGTAAGGGATTCTCGACAACTTTTTCTTCCAGCCATTTCTCTAGCTTGAATGAAGGTTCTTTTTTCTTTTCTATCTCTACCTCTTCTGGAAACTCAGGTATCGATAGGTCTTCTTTATATTCAATAAACCTATAAAGTTCCATTATATCAAATATATTTTTTATTTCGGGTTTCATACCTGTTACTATTACATTTTTATTTTCTTTTTTTGAATAAACACAAAACCTCAAAAGAGCACCATAGCCTGCACTTGAAACATAATCAACATCTTTGTAATTAATAACTATTGTGCCCTCTGACTTACTTTTCACATTTTCTAATACTTCTTTAAAATCATTTACTGTTCTTGTATCTATTTTTCCCCTTAAATTTATATATATAACATCATCTTTTTTAAAAACTTTAGCTTCAAAAAGCTTCATAAAAATATTATAAATGAATTTTTACTCCTTTTTCTCATAAATTTTTTATTATGAAAATCCTTATTACGGGAAAGCCAAGAGCTGGAAAAACTACTTTGATAAAAAGGATATATGAAGAACTTAAGGGTAAAGTAGCTATAAATGGTTTTTTCACCTCTGAAATAAAAGAAAAAAATGAAAGAAAGGGTTTTTTTATAGAAAATCTTGAAGGTAAAAGAAAAATTTTTGCTCACATAGATTTTAAAACAAACTTTAAAGTGGGTAGATACGGTGTAGATATAAGCTCTCTCGAGGAGATAGGAGTTCCAGAAATTATAAAAGCTATAGAAAATAAAACTTTACTTTTAATTGATGAAATAGGAAAAATGGAACTTTTTTCAGAAAAATTTAAGAGCGCTGTTGAAAAAGCCCTTGACTCTCAAATAAATATAATTGCCACTATCTCTATATCACCTCACCCCTTTATTAAAAAAATAAAAGAAAGAAAAGATGTGAAAATTTATGAAATAACTGAGGAAAAAAGAGAATATATTTTCAATAAACTTAAAGATCTTTGTTTAAAAGAACTAATAAAAAGTGACTATCGGGGAGAGGGGATTTGAACCCCTGTCCTCCTGGTCCCGAACCAGGCGCGCTTCCCAGGCTGCGCTACTCCCCGCCTTTATATGTAATACCTTTGAGGATCCACCTCCTCCCTTAAAACCCTTAGCTCCTCCTCAGTTGGCTCCTGTGTTATCTCCAAAGGCTCCTTAACTAAAAGTTCAAAACCAGTATTCCCTATAACATCCTTTAGAGAAACCCCCGGATGAAGAGAAATAACCCTCATCCTCTTTGTTTCCTCGTCAAAATCACAAACAGCAAGATCAGTTACTACCCTATAAGGCCCTGTACCTTCAGGCAAACCAGCCTCTTCTCTTTTTCCCTTACCTGTAAGATATCCGGGGGTTGTAATAAAATCAACTTTTTCTACGAACCTTTTTTTCTCATGCTTCATAATAATGATAGTTCTCCAGCACAAAGAACCTACATCATTTCCACCACCGCTACCAGGTAATCTGACTTTTGGTTTTTCATATGTACCTATTACTGTTGTATTAAGATTTCCATAGGGATCTATCTGTGCCCCTCCTAAAAAGCCATAGTCTATAAAGCCTCTTTGAGCCGTTTCCATTATATCACATATACCTGTAGCGGCAAGAGCTCTGTAAAAAGTTCTTCCCTCACCCACTGCTCTTGGCAACTTTTTTAATATGGCTCCTATTCCACCAAACTCAAATATGGGAATAAGATTAGGAGCATAAAGCTTTTGAGCAAGAGAGGCTGCAAGCATTGGTATACCTGTTCCTATAAAGCAGGTAGAATAATCCTCCATTAACCTCGCCGCCACACAAATCATAAGTTCAGTTTTTGAATATCTCATCTTTACCTCTCCATCCTCTCATATTTTAATTTTAAAAGTTTTTCTATTCCAATCTTCTCAAGATATTCTTGATGATTTTTTACAGATAAAACATACTCTTCCATATATTTTCTTGTGCCCTCAACTGTTTGGGCCATTTCTAAAAACATCTTTAAATGCTCCTCATCTCTTTCATATAGATAGACCATCTCACCAGGATGGGATCCAAAGGGTGCATACACAACAGCATCAGTAAGAAAATAAGGAATTATTGTTCTTTCTGGATAGCGTCTTATCTCATCAGTTGAAACTATTTCTTCAGTGCTTATTATAAGTCTTTTTGAAGCTCTTGCCATTTCAAATGCAAAACCAGAAATACCCTCAATTACAGCGTTTCCATACTTATCACACTTATGAACATGAATTATACCTACATCAAGTATTAAAGCAGGTAAAAGACAAAGTTTTAACCCTGTATAGGGGCATTTTGCAACCTTTGCAGATGAATACTTAAAGGTATCTGAACCAAGCATACTCCTTACTGGAATAAAGGGAATGCCCATAGCTGCAGCTTTAAATCTCCATGACATTGCTCCGTTTGACCACTCCGCAATCTTAACTTTTCCACTTTCAGCAGCCCTTCTGAAAATTGGGGAAAGACCTAAAACCTCATAACCAATATAGGTAACATCCATAGCCTCAACAAGATCTAAGGCTAAGAGGTAATCAATCTCAAGAAGACCTTGGCCAGCAAGTCTTAATCTTTTCTTTCCCTGTCTTGCAATTTCTCTTATAACTGAAAGGGGGGCTCTTACAGTACCATAAAGTTCAACCCCTATATAGTCACCATCATGTACAAACTCCTTAACTGCTTCCTTCTCATCCATTACCTTGTCAACAAGTCCTCTCCTCTTTTTTTCTCTTACAAATTTTCTAAACTCTTCTACATCAGGTTTCTGTATTAACTCTACTTGCCCCTCCTCAATTATTTCCATTTTTACCAAAACTTTTTTAGGGCCTTGAACCTACTTATATAATCCCCTTTCTATGTTATCGATTGTTCCATTTGACCTTCTGTGTTCTTCAAGTAATTTATCAAAATTATAATCCACCATTTTCTGTATCTCATTTATATCGTTTTCTGTTAGGTGTTTAAATCTTCCTTGGAGAATAAGATAATCCTTTACTGGTAGTCCCTTTGGCATGTAATTTATTCTTAAAAATTCCCCATCTTCGATTTCATAAAGAGGAAAGACTTTAGCTTCGACTGCAAGTCTTGCAATCTTAACTGTCAATTCTGAGTCCATTCTCCATCCAGGAGGACACGGACACAAAACGTGTATGAATCTTGTTCCCCTTATTTCTTTTGCCTTTTTAACTTTTTTATAAAGATCAAGGGGAAAAGCTATACTTGCTGTAGCTATGTATGGTATTTTATGTGCCTTCATTATTTCTACAATATTTTTCTTTGGTCTTTGGTTAGGGCTCTCATAAGGTGTAGTAGCAGTCCATGCTTTATAAGGTGTTGCCCCTGATCTTTGAATCCCAGTATTCATATAGGCTTCATTATCATAACAGACATAAATAATATCTTCGTTTCTTTCTGCAACTCCGGAAAGAGCCTGTAGTCCTATATCAAAGGTGCCGCCATCACCAGCAAAAGCTAAAACATTTACATCCTCCTTACCTCTTGCATTCATACCAGCCCTTATTCCACAGGCGGCAGCTGCTGCTGTTTCAAAGGCAGTGTGAAAAAGAGGAACTCTCAAAGAGTGATAGGGATACGGTCCATCAATAATAGTCCAACAACAAGCAGGTACCGTAACAATTGTATTTTTTCCCAATGCCCTTAAAATATGTCTCAGAGCGATCACCGCTCCACATCCCTGACAAGATAAAATCCCAGGATCTAAGAGTTCCTCTTGCAAAAGATCCTCCCACTCAAAGGCCATTTTTTAACCTCCCTTTTATAAACTTATGTTTTCCTCTCTCAAACCAAAAAATACTATATCCTCTTCACCCTTTCTTTTTTCAGCATCTTCAATCATTTCATAAATATCTTTCGGTGTAACGTCCCTTCCCCCTAGTCCTACTATATAGCCGAGGACTTTTGGTCTTCTTTTTAGGGTATAAAGGCAAGATCTTATTTCATTGAAAAAAACACCTCCCAATCCAAAAGAAATATTTCTGTCCACTACAATGACTTTCTTTCTATCACCTAAGATTTCCCTTAATTTGTTGAAAGGAAAAGGTCTTAAGACTCTCATTCTCAGTACACCGATCTTTTTATTTTTTTCTTTTCTTATTTCATTGACAGTGTATTTAAAGGTTGAGGAGGGAGCCCCTGAGACAACTATAACGGTATCAGCATCATCCATCATAAATTCTTCTAAAATTCCCCATCTTCTACCAGTTATACTTTCATATTCCAAAGAGGCATTTTCAATTTCTAAGAGGGCTTTTTCCATTGCCTTTTGTATTTTATACCTCAGCTCCATATATGGACCTGAAGGAGAAACAACAGCTCCTATAGCTACAGGTTTTTGAGGATCAAGTGCCCACGGTAAATTAAGTGGTGGTAAAAAGTTATCAATCTCTTCCTGATCAGGAATTTCAACTGGTTCTGCGGTGTGAGACAAGATAAACGCATCAAGAACAATCATCGTTGGAAGAAAAACTTTTTCAGAAACTTTATATGCTAAGATGATAGAGTCAAGGACTTCTTGGTTTGATTCACAATAAATTTGCATCCATCCAGTATCTCTCTGTGAAATAGTGTCATTTTGATCAGACCAAATTGACCATGGTGCGGCAACGGCCCTGTTTATAACTGCCATCACAATTGGAAGTCTATCTCCAGCAGCCCAATGCAAAAGTTCATGCATTAAAAGTAATCCCTGTGAAGAAGTAGCAGTAAATACTCTTGCACCTGAAATACTCGCACCAATACAAACTGCCATAGCTGAGTGTTCTGACTCAACGTTTACAAAAGTTGCATTGAGTTCCTTTTTTCCACACATTTCTGAAAGTAACTCAACAACAGGAGTCTGAGGAGTAATAGGATAGGCTGATATAACTTGAACCCTTGATAACTTTACTCCATAAGAAACAGCGTGGTTGCCATATAAAACCTTTTTTTCTCTTACTTTAAGCTTTTCCATATTACCCCCCAATAAATTTAGACCATACTTATTATTCCCCTGGGACATTCACTTGCACAAACACCACAGCCTTTGCAAAAATCGTAATCTATCACAGGTTGAGAGTCTTTCCATAAAACCGCCATATCAGGACAGAAAACAAAGCAGTTTCCACAAGAATTACAGTAACCACAGGAAAAACATCTTTTCGCCTCTTTCAGCGCTAGTTCTTCTGGAAGAGTTTTAATCTCTTCTTCGAAGGAATTAATTCTTTCTTCCACAGTTAACTCTGGAGGATGGACAGCTTGTTCTTTTCTAAAGTATTCGGTTTTTATCAACATAAAGGATACAGTCTTAGGAACGCTCTCTTTTATGGTTATATCTTCTCCCCTTAAGTATCTGTTTATACTTTCGGCTGCTTTTTGGGCCCAAGATTCTGCCTCTACAACGGTTGAAGGTCCCTGGATGAAGTCTCCGCCGGCAAAAACGCCTTTCACTTTAGTGGCTGCAGTTTTTTTATCTGCGTAGGGCCATCCATCTTCTCCAAGGTATTCAGGGGGTAAAAGCTTCCTATCAGATTCTTCTCCAATTGCTTTTATAACAAAATCGTATTCATCTTCGTATTCAGAACCTTCTATAGGTACAGGTCTTCTTCTACCAGAAGAGTCTGGTTCTCCAAGTTGCATTCTTTGTATTGTTAAAACGGTTTTGCCGTTTTTTTCCTTTGCCTTAATTGGAAGGACAAGCAATTTAAAGGGAATTCCGTCTTTTTTAGCCTTTTCTTTTTCTTCTTCCAGAGCAGGCATTTCAGCTTCAGTTCTTCTATATAGAATTTCTGGTTTTGCATTTATTCTCTTTAATGTTCTCACCACATCCATAGCAACGTTACCTCCTCCTATGCAGGCCACTCTTTTTTCCCTAAATTTTGAGAGATCCTTACCCATATTAAACTCTTTGAGAAAGTGAACACCAGAGAGAAAGAGTTCTTCTCCTTCAATTTTCATTTTCTTTTCGATCCATGCTCCTGTTGCAATAAACACAGCGTCAAAGTTTCTTCTAAGTTCTTCTAAATCAAGATCTTTTGATAGTTCCCTGTTTGTTTCTATCTTTACACCCATATTTAAAAGCATATCAAATTCTTTATCAAGAATATCTTTAGGCAATCTATAAGGTGGTATTCCGTATCTTAGAACTCCTCCAGGTAGAGACTCTCTCTCGTATATTGTCACTTTATGTCCATATCTTCTTAAGTAGTAGGCAGCAGCCATTCCGGCAGGACCTGAACCAACTATAGCAATAGCCTTACCTGTGTCAGGAGGTAAATTTTTAACTTTGTATCCCCTTTTTAAAATATAGTCACCTACAAACCTTTCAATTTCTCTTATAGAAATTCTCTCATCAAATCTTTTTCTGTTACAACCTATTTGACAGAAGGCAGGACAAACTCTACCTGTAATTGCAGGGAATGGATTTTTTTCAAGGAGAATGTCAGCGGCTTTGTCAAGGTCTTTTTCAATAACATAGTAAAAATACTGTGGAATCTTAGTACCTATTGGGCATGCCTTAGCACAAGGAGCAGCTTTATCTTCTATAATTGGTTTTAAATTTCTCCAAGTTCCTGTCTTTAAAACTCTTGTTGAACCAATTGATAAAGCAATTTCAGGTAATTCATCAATATTTTTGTAAAAGATTCTTTCGTTCATTTAAACCTCCTTTTATATTCCTTTACAAGACAAAAAGGCTTCCTCGGCAGCTTTTATATTCTCTTCTGACTTATCTCCAAACTCCTCCTCGATTGCAGCTTTTAGTTCTTCCATTCCAAAAATCCCAGTAGCTCTTGCAAGGGCTCCAAGTATTGCTGTATTTACAATAGGTTGAGTCTTTGAACCGAGTTTATTTTTGATTGCTATTGAAGTCGCATCTACGGTAAAAACTTTAAAATTAGGGCCAAAATTATGTTCATGAGGTTCTTTGTTAGAATTTATAATAATTTTACCGCCCTCTTTTAGTCCTTCGACAACGTTAATCATTTCAAGTAAAGATGGATCTAGTATAACTACGATATCGGGGTTATATATATTGCAGCGTAAATAAAGTTTCTCTTCAGGGCTAAAAATTCTTAAAAAGGCAGCAACAGGGGCTCCTCTTCTTTCAACTCCGAACTGAGGAAAAGCAAGGGGATAAAAGCCCCTTTTAAAGGCTGCCATAGCAGAAACCTTTGAAGCTACAACAGTTCCTTGCCCACCTCTTCCATGAAATCTAATTTCAATCATTAAAGAGTGCCCTCCTTTTTGAAATAAAAAAACAGGGGAGTAGAACCTTTTACCCCCTACATAATTATAATTACATTTTTTTTTATTTTCAACACTTAGAGTTAAAATAAAATTTTAAATTCTTAATTTGAAGAACTTCCTGTCTTTTCATTATAATTTTAACGATTTTGAAGATTGATGTAATTTCTGAATTTATCAAAAAATAAAGGGTTCTATTCCCAAAATATAAAATTTTTAAAGGTGAAAACATTAAGGTGGAAATTTTTAGTGATTCTTTTAGTTATTTTATTTTCCTTTATATCCCTATTACCAACTATTCAGTACTATTCAATACCTAAAAAAGAACTTGAGAAAAAACCCAGAGAGGAGATAAGAAAACTACTTAACAGAGCACTCTCATTAGGACTTGACCTAGTTGGAGGTATGTATCTCGTTTTAAAGGTGAAAGCCGAGGAAAAAGAAAAAGTAAAAGATGCAAGAGATAGGGTTTTAGAAATAATAAGAAACAGAGTAGATCAATGGGGTGTTTATGAACCTGTAATTCAGCCTGTTGGCGAAGATAGAATAATGGTTCAACTTCCAGGAGTCATGGAAAGAGAGAGAGCAAGAGAAATAATAGGGAAAACTGCTGTCCTAACTTTCCATTTAGTTGAAGATTTAGAAAAAACTAAAAAAGTGCTTGAAAAATTAAACGAATCCATAAAACTACTTTTATTTTTATATAGGGGCGATATTGTGTTTGAGGAAATTTATTTTGACAGTATAAGAAAAATTTTAAAGAAAGAGGATATTAATAACTTATTGCCACCTGATAAAATTATTTTGTTTGGAAAATCCTTTGAGGCAGGGGGAAAAAGGCTAAGATCAATCTTTCTTTTAAATAGGGAACCTGATGTTAGGGGTGAACATATAAAAGATGCTGTACATTCAGTTTATCAGGGAGATGATCCAGTTTTGCAAAACACACCTGTTGTAAACCTCTCTTTTGATAGAAAAGGAACAATAGATTTTGCAAAAGTTACAGGAGAAAATGTTGGAAGGAGACTTGCAATAGTTCTTGACTCTGTTGTTCAGTCTGCACCAAGAATAGCCCAGAAAATACCTACAGGAAATGCACAGATAACAGGTATTGAAACAATGGAGGAAGCAAGAGATTTAGCGGTAATACTAAGAGCCGGAGCCTTACCAGCCCCGGTTGAAATCGAGGAGGAAAGATCTGTGGGACCCTTACTTGGAAAGGATTCAATAAGAAGAGGAATACAGAGTGCAATCTTAGGAGGAATCTTAGTTATGATCTTTATGGCAATTTATTATGTTACGGGAGGCTTTATCTCAAATTTCGCCCTAATTTTAAACCTAATAATAATACTTGCTCTTTTATCGTTTTTTAGGGGTACTTTAACCTTGCCTGGAATAGCGGGTCTTGTTTTAACAATTGGAATGGCGGTGGATGCTAATGTTTTAATCTTTGAAAGAATAAGAGAGGAGCTTAGGCTTGGTAAATCCTTTAAAGCAGCAGTAGAGGCAGGTTATCAGAGAGCCTTTGTTACAATACTTGATGCAAATCTAACTACAATAATTGCAGCTTTAGTTTTAATATGGTTTGGAACAGGTCCTATTAGGGGATTTGGGCTTGTTCTTACATTAGGAATATCTGCTTCATTTTTCACTGCAATTTTTGTTACAAGAGCAATATTTGATTACTTTTTAATAGTTAGAAAAGTTAAAAAACTTGCGATATAAGGAGGAGCTTGAATGGAATTTTTCAAAACACCTAACATTGATTTTTTATCTAAAAGAAGAGTTTTTTTTGTTCTTTCATCCCTTTTAATTTTATCTTCACTTATTCTCCTTTTTGTTAAGGGTCCAACCTATGGGATTGATTTTACAGGAGGAACCCTACTTCATATTCATACTGACAAGGATATAACTACCTCTACCTTAAGAGGTGCCCTTGCCAAAGTAAATCTTGCTAAATCTGAAATTCAAGAAATAAGTTTAAAAGAACATATAATTAAATATTCTGAGGACATAGATCCAGACTCTGTTGTAAATTTTTTGAATAAAAGTTTAAATCTTAATATCAAAGTAGAAAGAGCTGAAAAAGTGGGACCAAGAATAGGGAAGGAATTAAGACTTAAGGCAATTTATGCAGTTTTGATAGGTATGGTACTTATGCTCATTTATATAGCTATAAGATTTAACCTATCTTTTGGAATCGCCTCCATACTTGCTCTGTTTCACGATGTGATAATTACATTGGGTGTATTTATCTTATTATCAAAGGAAATTACAACATCTATAATAGCAGCCTTTTTAACAATAGTGGGGTATTCAATAAACGATTCAATAGTAATTTCGGACAGAATAAGGGAGAATCTAAAAAAAAGACAAGGTAAGTTTATAGATATAGCAAATAGGAGTATTAATGAAACCCTTTCAAGGACGATAATAACAGCTGGAACAACCCTATTAGTATTAATTGTACTTTTATTTTTAGGGGGGCCACTCCTTTTTGATTTTGCCCTTACTTTAATCATAGGAATTGCCGTAGGAACCTATTCATCAATTTTCATAGTAGCTGCCCTTGTAGTAGAATATGAAGAGATAAGATCTAAGAAGTTAAGGAAAAAATAAGGATGTTCCCGATTTTTGCCTTAGATCCAAAAAAAACTTTTGAGGAAGCAAAAAAGTTAAGAGATGAGGGTAAATGGGAAAGGGCCTATTCTCTTTGTAAAAGAGCTTTAAAAACTTCTCCAAAAGATCCTGATCTTCTTGAAATAAGTGCTGAACTATCTACTTTGCTAAAAAATTATCAAGAGGCTTTTGGTCACTTTGTAATGTTAAAAAATTTCCCAGATAGAAAAAAAAGAATTTTGGAACTATTTATTCAATATTTTGGTGGAGACGAAAAAGATAAAATTCTTTTAAGAGAACAAGTTATTTTAGAGTTAATTTCTGAAGGAAGTTTCGAAAAATTAGAAAATCTTTTTCCTCTTATTCCAGAGAGAGAGAAAAAACATTTTTTTGAAAAACATTTAGGAAAAGAAGAGCTTTCCTCACAGCTTTTTGTCTATTTCATTTTGTTTTTTTCTAAAAATTATATTGAAGCATCACTTAAATTTGTTGATATATATAGAAAATACAAAGAGCAGAGCAATTTTTTAAGAAAAGAAATAATAAGATTACAAAATGTGGGATTTACTCGTAAATATGCGAGTTTTATTAATTTTTTAATATCCTATTCGCAGGGAAATGAGACTGAGGCATTAGAATACATAGAGGATCTTCTTGAAGATGGAAGCTTTTCCCGATACATTTATAGTGAATTTGAGAAAAGACCTCCAGAAAATCCTCAGTTAAAACTTTTATTCTCTGAGCTTCTCATATCAAAAGGAGAGAGAAAAAAAGGGCTTTTAGTTTTAAAAAGCATTCTTTCACAAAAAGAGGCTATAGATCTTAACTATGCAAGTGAAATTATTAAAGAAGTAAAAAAAGAAGATTTAGATGAGGAAGAAGCAGCGATTTATTCAGAAATACTAAGAGAACTTGGAAAAACAGAGGAAGCAGCAGAGTTTTTAAAAAGGGGAATAAAAACTATAGATGGTATTAAAACACTCAGAGAATCTCTCCTAAGGTCTTTTTCACCGAGAGCTTTCAGAATTTTATTAGAGATTGATGAGGAAAAAATTGATGAAAATTTAAATTTTCTTTACAAAAATAGTCCAGATTATCTAAACGATAGAGAAGTTTTAAATGTTTTAAAGGATTTCTGTGAAGAAAAAAGGATAAGATCGAGCTTTTTTCTTTTTTCATTAGCATCTTCTTTGATAAGAAACGGAGAATATAAAAGTGGAATAACGATTTTCAGATACCTTTTGAGAAAAGAATTTGAAAGTCAGCTTATTTTAAGAGAATTCCTAAGAAAAAAAGAGGATTTACGTAATCTTAGAGAAGGATTAATTCTATTAGCAGAAATATACATGATGGAGAAAAACGAAAAAATTTTTAGCATAGTGAAAGAACTCATAGAGAAATTTCGGGATTCTGCAGATTATGCTCTTCTTATTCTTGACGAGCTCGGAGAAAGATATATAGAATGGAATGACAGAATAATTGATTTTTTAAATAGAGAGAAAGAAAAGTTTTCAAAAAAGTATTTAGTTGTAGAGGGGCTTTCTTTTATAAGAAGTTCAAGATTGAAGGACGGGGTTTTTAAACTATATGAAGCCTATAAGGAGGGCAATAAATTTGTATATGGAATTGTTGAAAAATTTTATAAGGAAGAAATTCCAGAATTTAATTTTTTAAGGGGAATTTTGCTCCTTGAACTTGAAAAATTTGACGAATCCTATAAATATCTTAAAAATATAATTAAAGAAAAAAGTTTTCTGAAAGAAATTGCTAAGACCTTAACAGAAAAGATTAAAAAGAAAAAAAATTCTTACCTAATTTTTCTTTACCTTAATTTACTTTTAACTTGGAATAAACTTGAAGAGGCGGAAAAATTTTTATCGCTTTTGAAAAGTGAAGCAAAAGATGAAAAGATGTTGGGAGATATTATTTCATTTGAGTCAATCGTACTTTACCATAAAGGAGAAATTAATAAGGCAAAAGAACTGATTAAAACCCTTTTAAGGGAAAAAAGAAAATTTGATCCAATTTTTTTATATGAATTTTTGAAAGAGAAAGAAGAACAAGATAAATCACCATTTATTTACCAAACCCTTGGATCTCTTGCAATTTTACTTAATAAACCTCTTGAAGCAACAAGATACTACTTTTTACTTGCGATAAATTCTCCTCAGCTTATAAGTAAAATAAAGGACATATATTTAACCGTTGAAACAAAATTTCCTTACTTTCCTGAGATTGATTTATATAAGTTAGCCCTAAGAGTACTAGAGGGAAAGGAAAACAAAATCTCGCTTTTGAAATTTCTTGAAGAAAACCCGGAACTAAAAGAAGAGTTTAAGTTCTTCTTAAAGATTTTCCCTGAAACACAAACTGATCCTTATCTACTTTTCCTTCTCGCTAAACTAAAATATGAAGATGGTTTAACTTTTGAAGAGGAAATTATTAAAAGTTACGAAATTGCCCTTAAGGAAAGACTTTATGAGCTAATCGAAAGCTTAAGAGAATACTCTTATGAGAAAATTAAAAGGGACGAAGCAGAAAAAGAACTTTTATTTTATATATTAAAGAGGGACAGAAAAGAATTTACTAAATTCTTTAGACTTCTTAAAGATAAGGGGTTTATTCAAAAATACGAGTTAGAGTCTTTAGAAATAATGAGAGATGCCTTTGTTAAAGGAGAAAGGGAAAAAGAGTTTTTACTTACTTACGCAGACTTTTTAGCTGATAGAAACGACAAAAGTTCAATTTATTTATATAACGAAATTTTAGATAGATATCCAGAAGAAATTGAGAAAAGAAAAAGTAAATGGGAGAAATTTATACCAGAGGGGATAAACATTTCTTTAAATTTAGCGATTAAATTTAAAGATACAAATAGACTAAAAGAGGAGATTAAAAAAATTTTAACTTTTAATCTTTTGGGAACCTTTTATGGCATAATTAAAGAAATAGTTAAAATTTTTGATTATGAGAAAGAGCTTTTTGAAACTTTAAGAATTTGTGCAGAAAAGGTGAAAGATATTGAAACTGAAATCTATCTTTTAAAAGAACTATCTTATAAAGAAAAGAAAATTGAATACTTTAAGGCCTTGATAGAAAGGCTTTTAGAATTAAAAAGTAAAGAAATATCTAGTATTTGGAAAGATTTTATATACTGTATAGTAGAAAACAAAAAGTTCGATATTCTCAATGAGTTATGGGAGAAACATTTTAAAAAAGAATACACTCAAGTTAACTACATGGAGAATATTTTTCTTAGAGATCCAAGAAGATTTTTTAAAGAAAAAGTAAAAAGAAACTTTCCATTACCTATAAAGGAACCTTAAAATTAAGAATGGAAAAAAAGGAGAGAATTTGTCCTTTTCTATCAAACACGGTATGGGTAAAAAGTGAAGATGGAACTGAAAATTACATTTTGAAAAAAGTGCCCTGTCAGAAAGATGAATGCTTCTTATATAGAGAAAATAGATGCGGTATAGTAGGGGACTATGATTTCTCTAAAATAAAAGAAGGAATCTTAGAGTACATATTTAATTTTAACGAAAATATAAAGGCAGTATATGACCTTTTAAAAGAAGTATCAGAGAAAAGTATATTTAAAATTGAGAATATGGATATTAGGATTCTAGAATTTAAAAGTTCCTTAGAAGAATCGATAAAAACTAGTCTAGAGGAAAGAAAACTATTTTTTGAAGAGTTAAAAAGAGAAAGAAATGAATTTATTAAAAATTTTGAGACAGCGTTGGAAAAAATTCTCTCTTCAGAAAAGGAAAAAATAGAGAATTTAATAAACGATTTTGAGAATAAAATTAAAAGACTCTTTGAAAATTTTGATAGAGAAAGGGAGGTGCTTAGTGATCTTATTTTAAAATTAAAAGAACTTAGCGAATCTTTCACTGTGTATAAGAAAGAGATAGAAGAGGTTATAAAAAGAGAACGAGAATTGAGAAAATTTGAAAATGCAAAATTTTTATATCTTAAAGGTGAATTTGATGAGGCCGAAAAAATACTAAGAGAGATTTTAAAAACATCAGAACTAGACGATACTGAGTTACTTTTAGGCTTAACTCTTATTGGGAAAAAAAATTTTGAAGAAGCTGAAATATTCTTAAAGAAATATATGGAAAAACACCCAGAAGTTCCTGAGGTTTTATCAGGATTGGGTAGAATTCTACTTGAAAGAGGTGAGTATGAAAATGCACTAGTTTTACTTGAGAAAGCAAAGGACAAAGCTCCCCAATCAGAAGATATTCTTTATATTTATGGCTTAGCGCTTACAAGAATCGGAGATTTAGAGGAAGCAAAAAGAGTTTTTGAGAGAGTAATTGAAATAAATCCTTATTTTGAGCCTGCAAGAGAAGCTATCAGGAAGTATATAGACCCGCTTTACTAAAAAAAAGTGGAAATTGAAATTTTTGTTGGAATAGGTGAGGGAAGAGTTTTAAAAGGAGATGGAATTCTCAAGGCGATAGGTATAGGTTCGTGTATAGTAATTATTCTCTTTGATGAACAGAATAAAATTGGTGGATTAGTCCATGCAATGTTACCATCGCCAAAAAGGCCAGAAGATAATGTTCCTACTTATAGGTATGTCACAAGAGCAATACCGCAGATGCTAAAGGAAATGGAACATATGGGAGCAAAAAAGGAAAACATTGAAGCTTACATAGTTGGAGGAGCTACAATATTTGAATCTCCGATACTGTCTTCTCCTTGGTCAATTGGCTCAAGAAACGTACTTGAAGCAAGAAATATTCTCACAAGACTTATGATAAAAATTGTCAAAGAAGAAGTAGGAGGATCTGAGGGTAGGTCGGTTTTTTTTAACGTAAAAGAAGGTAAAATCATAGTAAAAAAAAGAGAAAAGGAAATTGTCCTCAGATAAAATTAAAGTTCTTATCGTAGACGACTCTTATTTAATGAGAGTACTTTTAAATGATCTTTTATCAAGCTATAAAGACATTGAAGTTGTTGGAACAGCAAAAAACGGAGAGGAAGCATTAAAACTTGTAAAGAAACTAAAACCCGATGTGGTTACCCTAGATTATGAAATGCCTGGTTTAAATGGACTCGAAGTTCTTGAGAGAATTATGCGCGATAATCCTACCCCGTGCATAATGCTTTCAGCCTACACAAAAGAGGGTGCAGAAATAACTTTAAAGGCACTTTCAAAGGGAGCTTTTGATTTTATACCAAAACCCTCAGGTTCAATCTCTCTTGATATTGAAAAAATAAAAACTGAACTTTATGAGAAGATCAAACTAGCAAAAGAAGTTAACATAGAAGTTTTAAAATATAAGTATAGAAAAATAGAGTTAAGAAAAAAAGTTGGTGAAAAGAAAATAGAGGCCATTGGTATAGTCTCTTCAACTGGTGGACCCCCAGTAATTGAATTTATATTTAAAAGTATTCCAAATTTAGACATTCCTATATTTATTGTACAACATATGCCCAAAAGTTTCATTCCCCTATTTGCTGAGAGACTAAAAAAATTAACAGGTAAAAAAATTGTTGAAGCTAAGGATAAGGAAATTGTTAGGGGTGGTTACATTTATATAGCCCCAGGTGGAATCCACATGGCTTTAAGAAAAATAGAAGACAAAGTAATGATTAATCTAGTGGATGAGGAGCCAAAATGGGGAGTAAAACCTAGTGGGGATTATATTCTTTCATCAATTGCTGAGATTTATGGAGAAAACTCTCTTGCAATAATTTTGACCGGTATGGGTAAAGACGGATCTGAAGGTGCCAAAAAAATAAAAAGTAAAGGAGGTATTATTATTTCACAAAACAGGGAAACCTCAGTTATATACGGAATGCCAGCAGCTGTTAAGGATATTTCAGATTTTATTCTATCACCTGAAGAGATAGTCAAGAAGATCCAGGAGCTTGCATGAGAGAAGAATTAAAAAGAGTTGAAGGATTAAAAAAACTTAGACTTAAGATAAAGGCAATTTTAGAGGGAACCTTACTTGGAACTCATAAGAGTCCACTACATGGCTTTTCATCAGAATTTGTAGAACATAGAGGTTACTCCCCAGGTGATGATATAAGGATGATTGATTGGAAGGTTTTTGCTAGAAAAGAAAGATTTTATACAAAAAAATTTTCTGAGGAAACAAATTCAAATATTTACTTTTTACTTGACTCTTCAAAATCAATGGATTTTGGAAATCCATCTAAATTTGAATACGCAAAGGTTTTAATTGGCTCTTTGTCCTTTATATTTTATCTACAAAGAGACTCGCCCTCCCTATATGTTTTTTCAGATAATCAAAAATTATTCATACCACCATCTACAAAAAGGGCAAATCTTGAAAAGATTTTAGATACTCTTGAAGATTTAAAACCCGGGGGCAAAACAGAGTCAAAGGATTTTTTTCTCTATCTATCTCAGATAATTAAAAAGAAAAGCATAACATTTTTATTTACGGATTATTATCATAAACCGAATGATTTTATTATGGGTTTAAAATTTTTAAGATCAAAGGGTAATAAAGTTTATTCAGTAAGACTTATATGTAATGAAGATTATAATTTACCCAAAAATCCACCTTTTATACTTATTGATCTTGAAACCCATAAAGAGATAGCGGTTAATGAAAAAAATTTGTGGGATGAATTTAAGAAAAAACTGACTGAATTCGATAAAAATCTCTATGAAACAATTGTAAAATCAGGTATTAAAAATTTGGTAATTAATATCAATGAATCTTATGAAAAAAATCTTATAATGATTCTAAGATCTCTATGATTTTTTTAAAACCTCTTTTTCTTTTAGCTCTACCTTTGGCTTTAATTCCCGTAATAATTCATCTTATTTTTCCTCACAAAAAACTAAAACTTTTTTATCCATGGACTGAAATTTTTGAAAGGGAAAAAGAGATAAAAAAGAGAAAAAGATTAAAAGACACTCTTATCCTTGTTACAAGGGTGCTTGCTATTTTTTTTATAATTCTATCATTTTCAGAACCAACTATAAAATCAAAGTATGGACACTTTAACCATCTTATTTATTTTGAACATCCCTTTTGGACAAGAAAATTAAAAAATTTTAATGTTAAAAAAATTCCCTTTTCTAAATTTGACTCACTTACTAGTGACAATAGTTTAAAAAGTCTATTTATTCTAGGTCCTATACCTGACACTTTTAAAGAAAAAATTCTAGATATTGATAAAAAGATTTACGTGATAGGATCTCAAGAGATAAAAAATTTAAAAATTACAGACATAAAAAAAATCTCAGAAGAAATTATTATTACGGTTCAATCAGATTTCGATACAAAGAGTATACCAATTGAAATTTTCCATGAAAAAAACTTAATACTAAGAGAAGAAAAAAACATAGTTAGGGGAAAAAATACGTTTAGATATAAAATAAGCGACAAATTAAATCCCTTACTTATAAGATTAGATATAAAAGATGGTTATCCTGATGATAACGAAAGATTTTTCTATAACGAAAAGGAAAAGGGAGTTAATTTTGAAATCTATGGAAAAAACAAATTTATAACGGCTCTATCTGAAGTAATAAAAAAAGGAGAAGATAAAATCTATTTAGTAACAGACTTAAAAAATTTTAAAAATATTGAAAAATTGACAGAAAGAAAAAGATATTTTATTTTATTTCCCGATACCCTAACTGAAGAATTAAAGCTTTTGTTAACAAAGAAGGGATTTAAAATTAATGGTTATCTTAATAACGCTTATTCAAATGATGGAAAATTAAATTTCAGAAAAATTCTTTTAATTTCTGGTGAAAAAAACTTTAAAACTGATAATTTTAATTATAATATTTTTTCCATATGCGAGAATATTGCTCTTGCAAGTTTTTATCCATCCGAAGAAAATACAAATTTTATCTATTTCCCAGATTTCGTAAGGCTATTTATAGAAGTTATTCAATTTTTTCTTTCAAATAAAATTGTAATTCATGAGAGCACTGTAATTGAATTAAATTTAAAAGAAAAATTTTTCTCACTTTATAACTATAAGGGAGAAAAAATTTACGACCTTAAGACAGAAAAAAATTTTATTTTAAAACCTCTCACAAGAGGAATTTACTTTTTAAAAAATGAAAAAGAAATTATTATAGAAGTAAATCCAAAAATTTTACCCAACATACTAAAACTTGAAAATATAAAGCCTAATCTTATTTTTATAAAAAATGAAAGTGAGCTTTATTCGATAAATTTAAGGAAAACTTTACTTCTTCTTTCCTTTATTATGATAACTTTTGAAATTATACTTTGTCTTCTTTAGATTTTACTTTTCCTCCAACACCCTTTTTATCACCTTCTTTAGTATTTCAAGTCCTATAAACATCTCTTCTTCTTTTATTATTAAGGGAGGACAAATTCTAATTACATTCTCACCTGCAGGTAAAATTAATAAACCCTCTTTAAAACATTCTTGGATTATTTTATCCCTTTTTTCCTTATCCTTGTTTAAACTTTTTTTATCAGACACAATCTCAATTCCTATCATCAATCCTTTTCCTCTTACATCACCTACAATTTCAAATTCGTCCTTCCACTTCATAATTTCATTTAAAGCCTTTTCTCCTAAGGTTTTCACGTGATCCAAGAGACCATTTTCAAGTTTTTTTATTACTTTCAAAGCTACCTCACAGGATACTGGATTTCCCCCAAAAGTAGAGGCGTGAGTACCAGGAGGCCAGTTCATAATGCCACTTTTTGCAATAGTGGCTCCAAGAGGAAAACCTGCAGCAATCCCTTTAGCAAGAGTTATAATGTCCGGAATAACATCGTAGTGCTCTATTGCAAAAAATTTGCCTGTTCTTCCCATTCCACTCTGTACCTCGTCAACAATCAATAGGATATCGTACTTATCAAGTAATCTCTTTAATTCTATAAAATAACCAGGGGGAGCTGGAATATATCCACCTTCACCTTGAATTGGCTCAATAATAAAGGCCGCTACTTCTTCAGGATCTACCAGTCTTGAAAATATATTTTCTTCAATAAATTTTATACAGGCAAAGTTACAGTTAGGATAATTAAGATTTACAGGACATCTAAAGCAGTAAGGATAGGGGGCATGCATAGTGCCGTAAAAAAGTGTAAAAAATCTTTTTCTATGAATGGTTTTACTAGCTGTAGCCGAAAGTGCGCCCATTGTTCTTCCGTGAAAACCTCCATAAAAAGCTACAATATAGGGCCTGTTTGTATGGTACCTTGCGAGTTTAATTGCTGCCTCTACCGATTCTGCCCCTGAATTGGAGAAAAATATCTTTCTATTTTTTGCCCCCGGAGCTATCTCAGCAAGTTTCTCAGCAAGTTTTATTTCTGAAGGATAATAAAAATCTGTGCCAGAATAGTGGATAAGTTTTTTTATTTGATTAACCGCACATTCTATAACCTCAGGATGTGAATGTCCAAGCGTCAAAACAGCAACTCCTGCATTAAAATCTAAAAATTTGTTACCGTCAACATCATAGACATAAACTCCCTCGCCTTTTTCTACTACAAGAGGATATACTCTTGTATAAGAGGGCGAAATATACTTTTTATCTTTACTCAACCACCTTTTAGCTTTTCTTCCCGGTAAAGGACCGTTTATTTTGGGTTCCATTTTTTCCCTCCTGTTTTAAATTCTATTCGACTTTAACCCATTCCTCCGAACCATCCTCATAACAAAGCTTGCACTCTCTCTTAAAGACATTTATATCTAAAACTTTACCTTTGCCTTTATTTGTAACCACAACATTACCCACTTCCGGTAATCCTTTCGATAATTCCTCATAAACGGCAAGTTCAAAACGCAAACAACACAAAAGTCTTTCACAAATCCCAGTTAAATTTTCAGGAGCAGTAAATATATACTGTTTTCTCGCCATATCAATGGTTATCGAAGGTATCTCTTTAAGCCAAGTTTCACAACAAATTATCCTTCCACAGAAGCCTAAGCCCCCTAATTCTCGTGCATAGTCCCTTGTTCCTTTTTGTCTAAATTCAGTTTGTAGATGTAACTTTCTAGCAATTATAGGAGCTACTTTTGACAAATCATATCTTTTATCTGCAGTAAAAGTAAATCTTATAAGTCCCTTTTCTTTATCAAGCTCAACATCAACAATTCTTATATCATCAATTCCATGGTTATACAAAACTTCATAGGCTATATTTTTAAAAAGTTTTATTAACTCTCCCTCATCACAGGGTGTAATTTTTTTTATAGTAAATTTGGATGGTCTATTTGATATCCCCCTTACTTTAACTATTAAGGGCTTTTCTTCATTTTCCACTTCAATAATAGCAAATTTTAAATTTTTATCTATTTCCTGATCCTCTGGGATTTTAAATCTCGCAAGTGGTCCCCCTATTATAGATACCTCCAGTGACCTTATACTTTTATCACCCCTAACAAAAAATTTCATTTTCTAAGGGAGGTATTTTTTATAAATGGCAAAGTCTCTTTTTTATATTCTATCTCTTTTTCCCTTATTTTCAGGGTGAAACTATCAAGTTTTAAATACTCGTATTTTACATAAGCTAAGGCAATACTTTTATCTAATAAATACGAATAACCACCTGAAGTAACATAACCAATTTTCTCATTCTTATAAAATACTTCTACCCCTGTTCTCGGAATAGCCCTTTTCTCATCTGACGCAAGACCTATAAGCTTTTTTTCTATTTTCCCTCCCAGTTGTTCTGATAACACTTCTTTCCCCAGAATTTTTTCCTTGTCGATTTTAACAAATTTTTCTAACCCAGCTTCAACAGGAGTTACCTCTTCCGTTAGTTCGTTGCCGTAAAGGGGGTATCCCATTTCAAGCCTTAAAATGTCTCTTGCACCAAGTCCAGCCAGCTTCAGGTTAAACTTTGATCCTCTTCTAAATAGATCATTCATGAAATCTAGGGCAATTTTTTTATCACCATATATTTCAAAACCATCTTCACCTGTATAACCAGTTCTTGAAACAATTAGTCTATTCCCCATATAGTCTAATTCAATAAAAGTATAATATTTAACACCAGAAAAGGACCTATCAAAAAACTCTTCCATAAATGGCTGGGATCTTGGACCTTGGATCGCCACCTGGAAAATTTCATCAGATTTATCTTCTATATAGACATCCTTAAAGCTTTTACTCATTTCTATCATATACCCAAGATCTTTGAATCTATTAACAGCATTCACAACACAAAGATACTTATCCTCCAATTTGTAAATTAAAAGATCATCGACACAAGTCCCCTTTTCTGTCAGTAAAATAGAGTACTGCACTTTTCCATATGTAAGTTTTGATGGATCGTTAGAACTAATAAAAGATAAAAAGGAAAGAGCATCACTCCCTCCTACATAAATTTCTCCCATATGAGAAACATCAAAGATTGATACACTCCTTCTTGTATGAAGTGACTCCTTTATAATACCCTCATACTGAAGTGGCATTTCATACCCCGCGAAGTTAATCATCTTTGCATTATGTTCTATATGAAATTGATATAAGGGTGTCCTCTTTATTTTTTTCTCCTCCATATTTTATTTCCCTTTTTTATTATTAAAGGAAGATTCTTAGGCTCAAGAACCATTATTAAAGAATCCTCCTTTTTTTCAAACAAACCTTTAAAATTTTTTATCTCTATATTTTCTATCTTGACCTTCATCCCATCTTCTAAAGCACTTGTTTTTAATCTTCTTTCATAATAAAAAAACAATGTATCATTTCCAAGAACATAAAAATCTTTAAAAATAAAACTTTTAAATTCTCCTTTTATTGGAAATATGTCTAAAAAAAATACTATAAATTCATCAATCTGCAAATCCTCTAAACCATATTCAACTTTTCTTAACTCATATAAAATATTCTTATCCTTTCTTAGTAACTTAATCTCATCAAGAAAAATAAATTTCTTAAATTCACCTTCTGAAGTTATTGTATCCTTAACTAGGTAAACAAATCCACTTTCTCCACTCTCACTTATATACTCAGCATTGGCATAAAAATTATAATATTCAGAATAAAAGTCTTTTAAAATTTCCTTTTTACAAGAAAAAAAACTTAACAAAAAAACAAAAAATACTCTAAACTTTAAACTTACCCAGAAGTTCTCTAATTCCATCACCGAGTTTTCCAAGTTCAGAAACAGTTGCCGTAATTTCTTCCATTGCAGCAAGCTGCTCCTCCATACTAGCTGCAATCTGTTGTGAAGAAACTGAGACAGTTTCAGCCATTTCACCTACTTTATCCATAAATTTTGCCAATTTTTCTATTTCCTCTCTCCCCTTTTGTGAAAGTTTTGCAACTTTACTTGTACGATCCATTGTTTCTTCAGTTTGATCAGCAATTTTTTTCATTTGAGATACAGCCTCCAAAATAATTTCCTTTGAACTTAAAAGCGAATCGTTAACCCTTTTCATTGCAACTAATGTTTCCTGCATACCCTGATTTATATTCTCAACAATTTCTTGAATCTTTATTGAGGAACTTCTTGAATCTTCTGAAAGTTTTCTTATCTCTTGTGCCACTATTGCAAAACCCTTTCCATATTCCCCTGCTCTTGCTGCTTCTATGTAAGCATTTAGAGATAAAAGGTTGGCTCTTTTCATAAAAACTTGAATGCTTTCTGTTATTTCACTTACACCCCTAAGCATTTGAGAAAGACCAACAACATTTTCCCTTAAAGATGAAATTTCCCTTTGCATCTCTGATAATTTTTGCATTACCAGTTCAGAAATTTCTCTTCCCTTTATTGCAAGGTTTAAAGCTTCTCTTTCAAGATTCTCCATCTCTCTTGATTCCTCTGAAGTTGATAAAGAAAGTTCTAATATTTCTTTTACAGACTTTGAGGCATCAATAACCCTAGAGGCAGTTTCAGAAGCTAAAAGAGCCATTTTTTGAACTGTTCCGGTTACTTCATTAGACGAAGCAGTTAGCTCCTCTGTAGCACTTGAAATATCCTCAGAAAAACTCTTTATCTTCTCTGAAATTTCTACGGTTTTTATTACATTACTTTTTAATTTTTCTAAAAACTCATTGAAAAATTCTGCCATTTCACTAAACTCATCTCTTCTATTCAATTTAATTTTTCTCGTTAAATCCACCCCCCCTTCAGCTATTTCCTTTAATTTATTCTTAAATACGTTTATGGGATTAATAAGCAAATTAGAAAATAGAATCGAAATTACTCCTCCAATAACAAAAAATATAACTGAAAAAAACAAAGCTATCGAAAATGCTCTCTTTTGCAAATCTAAAATTTCCTTTTTACTATGTATAATTCTTAAGAAACCTATTGGAGCTTCTTTATCATCTGAAATTATTGGGTAAACAATGTCAAAATAATCACTTGTCTCTCCATATATATTTTTTTCCTCCTTTCGATGACAAGTTAAACAATCACTATAAGGAATACCTTCTATATGAGTCCTTTTCATCTCAGTTCCAAATTCATAAAACTTTTTTAAGGTATCCCCTGAGTAAATCCCAATGTATATAATATTCTCATTTTTAAAAAATTCTCTTATTAAATCTTTTATAAGTAATGAATCCTCAAATAAAATAGCCTGTTTTACCCTGTCACTTGCAACATTAAAAAGATAATACGTTGATCTTACTATATTGTCCCTTAATGTATTCTTTATATAAAGAATAAAAAAAAGGGGAAAAGAAGCTATAATGATAAAAGTATAGGGGAAAAAGAAAAAAAAGAGCCTAGCTCTAAACCCGTAAAAGAGACTTTTTAAAACTTTATCTTTCATTCTTTAAAAATAGATTTTCTCTTCATATCTAAATGTTTTATAGCCTTTAATGTTATCCTTCTTCCCCTAGGTGTTCTCTCAATAAGTCCCTCTCTCAAAAGATAAGGCTCGTATACCTCTTCAATTGTACCCATATCTTCTCCAATTGCTAAAGAGAGTGTTTTAAGTCCAACAGGTCCACCGTTAAACTTTTCGTAAATCATGTAGAGGATTTTTTTGTCCATTTCATTTAATCCAAGATCATCCACCTCTAATTTTTCAAGAGCATACCTTGTAATTTCAAGGTCAATTTTATTTTTTGACTTATAATCTGCAAAATCTCTAACTCTCTTTAATAGTCTATTTACTATTCTAGGTGTACCCCTACCTCTTTTTGCAATTTCAAAAGCTGCATCATCCTCAATTTTTATATTCAAAATCCTACTAGACCTTTTCACTATCTCTTTTAACTCATAAATATCATAGTAATCAATTCTTATGTGGATTCCAAACCTTGATTGTATTGGTCCTGTCAAAAGTCCAAGTCTTGTGGTCGCTCCAACAAGTGTAAAAGGTGGTATTTTAATTTTTATTGGTTTTGCATGTGGTCCCTTATCTACCATTATTTCAATTTCAAAATTCTCCATAGCAGAATAAAGATACTCCTCAACACTTCTTGGTAACCTATGAATTTCATCAATAAACAAAACATCTCCCTTTTTTAAATTCGTTAAAACAGATACAAGATCAAAGGGTTTCTCAATGATAGGTCCTGAAAGAGTTTTTATGTTGCTTCCCATTTCTTTAGCGATTATATAAGAAAGTGTTGTTTTACCAAGCCCAGGCGGACCCGTAAATATTACATGATCTAAGGACTCTTTCCTCTTCTTTGCAGCTTGAATAAAAACTCTCAAATTTTCCTTTATTTTATCTTTACCTATAAATTCATCGAAACTATTTGGCCTTAATAGCTCATTTAAAGAGATATCCTCTTGGGTTAAAAAAGGATTTAAAATTTTCATTCTAACAACTTCGATATTTCACTCAACATTTCTTTAGCTTTTGTCGGTCCTACAATCATTTGAGCTGATTCTTCAATTTTTTTCACAAATCTCTTAAAAATCCTCTGTGTACAATTTTTTTTATCTATTCTCATCTCTTTCAAAACATTTTCAAAGACCATTTCACCAAAAACTGAAAGATGTCTCACAGTTATTTCAAAGACTTTATCAAAAGTTGCTTCATCAACTATTTTTTCGGCAACCTCTTCCCTTTTTATAACCTCTTCTATTACAACTTTTTCTCTTTTAAGCTCTTCTTTTTCCTCTACTTTTACCTCTTTTATTTCTTCCTCCTTAAAAAGCTCCTTAAGTTTCTCATCAAGTTCTTTCTCTACTTTTTCGATATCTACTGAGGCCTCCCCCAGGATAACTAAAATTTTTTCTCCCCTTTTTCTAATAAATACAAGAAGTTCGCTGTTAAAAAAAACTTTTAGATTATCGATAGGAAGCCCTGAAAAATCCCAAGCCTCCTTAAGAGCAACTATAATTCTTTTATATTCCTCCTTTATCTCCCCTTTGAGTAAAGTTAAATTCCCTCTCTCAAGGATTGTTGCAAATTTTAAATTTTCCATTATATTAATTTTAATTTTTCAGCAACTTTCTTTACCTTTTTTCTTGCCTCATCAATGCCATATTTTGAAACCGCCATTTTCCATATTATATCAATTGAGGATCTAAAGGCTCTATTTATCTCCTCTTCAGTTAGACTAATCTTAAAGGGCAAACTTATCTTAAGTTCCCTTTCACCTAATGAAATTAAATTTGCAAGTTCAGGCGATGAATCTTTTATTTTAGCTAAAGAAACTTTTAGCCACCTTTCTTCATCACCTGGAGCAAACTCCTTTATAAGCTCATTAATCTGCTCAATTTTACTAAGGGCTAACTTTTCTAAAGGAGTAGGAATATACTCCTTAATTTCCTCCTCTTCCACTTTAACTTCTTTAACCTTTTCTTCAACTTCAACAGGTCTAAACTCCATTAAAATTTTTCTTACTTTATCTCTATCAATTTCCTCTCCCAAAACCCCTGCAAGGATGTTCTCCTTCATGAAAAGATTAATTTTTTCTCCTGTTTTAAGCTCAATCTCTATGAAATCAAACTTATCCTTACCTATGTTTTTTTTTAAAATAAGCCTTATAGTTGAACCTAAAAGAAGTATACCCTCTTCAAAAAGCTCTACTTTTCCATCCTTTTCTATTACCTCCTCTTTAATTAAATCACATAAAACTATACCCTCTATATTTCTAACTTCACTTTTTAATTTCTCTATTAATCCCCTCATAACTTCTTCTTAATTACTTCAATCTTTTTTTCTGCCAGTACCTTACCGTAAATTTCCTCTAATTTTGACCTTAAAGTCTCCTCTAAAGACCTTTTTATCTCTTCAACATCCTTAAAGGAAAGATTTAAACTTTCAGGCAAACTAAATTCCTTTCCAAAAATTATTGAATTTCCCACCGTTGGATTTGTTTTCTTTAAATTTTCAATTATAAATTCACCAAGCTTTTTTATTTCAGTTTCAACCTCACCTGATAATTCTTTTAGCCATTCATTCAAAAATCTAATAAGACCTTCTTTTGCCTTTTCACTTTCTTTCGGATCAACGATTAACCCCTTTTCGCTTAAATAAGCAAGACTTTTAAAACTTTCAAGTAAACCAAGTCCACTTGACTCTATTACTTCTCTTAAATTTTTCTTTCCATCTATAAGTGTTAAAATCTTCCAGTCTGTTTTCCGTAAAGTTAGCTCTGAAGGGGGCTTATCAGTCTTTACCATTACCGTATCAAGAGAAGGCAGCTTTTCCCTTAACCCTCTTATTTCAAAGCTTCTCCTTTCTATTTCATCTTTTAAAACCGTAAAAGGCGCTGAAACCGTTCTTCTTTCAGAGATTACAGAGGGATAAAAAGTTAACTTCCCCTCCACAAATTGTGCCATCTCATAAATTGCATCAATACCTTCTAAGTTACCAAATGTTGAATGAACACATCTGCCCTCAAAAACGTATATTTCACCCTTTTTATTTTTAATTTCTATCTCTATCTTACCTGTCTTTTTAAACCTATCCATTAACTGTAAAATTTCACTAACCGAAAAATATTTTAAATCACATTCAAGACCCTTCTCCATATCTTAAGAATATGTAAAAATAACGCTAAAAATCAAATTAATATTTCAGAATACTTTTTAGGAATAAAAACTTTCCTATTTATTAAATGTCTAACTATAGCACTTCTTTTCATAACAGGATATATATGAACTAAATAAGTTTGAGAAGGCTTAATATCCTCCAATAGTTTTATTAGCTTCTGAGGATTTAGATGGTTTTTTACATCAATCGGTAATGAACACTCTGTTATTAAAATATCAATCTTCTTCAAAACTTTTTTGTAATCTTTATCATATCCTGTATCACCCGTATAGCATATTCGCTTTTTACCCGAATAAATTATATAACCAATGCTTTCTCTCCTATGATTTGTCTTAAAAGTTTTTATTTTAATGTCCTTAAAATTCATAGGCTTATTAAGAGGTAATTCCTTTATTACAAGCTTATAGCTTGTTGGCTCGAGCTGACCCTTAAAAGTTTTAAAGAGTCTTCCTATAAAATTTTTAGTACCTCTAGGACCCATAATGTAAAAAGTTTTTTTCCTTGGATTAGCCTCATATCTAAAAGCAAAAAGGAGTGGTACAATTCCAATAACATGATCAACATGAAAATGAGTTAGAAAAACAGCATCTATATCATTTATATCAATATTTTTCTCTATAAGACTTTTCATTATACCTTCTCCAAAATCAAAAACTACTTTACTTTTATCACTTTCAACATAAATTGCAGTCGGATAGTTATTTTTTTGAGGAATCCCTGTTCCTGTCCCAAGAAACACTATTCTCATTTATTTATAATAAAAGATTACCTTATCATTTTTAAATATGCCAAAGATCATCGATTTGAGAAGTGATACCGTAACAAAACCAACCCCTGAAATGTATGAGGCAATGTTAAAGGCCCCTTTAGGTGATGATGTTCTTGGAGACGACCCTACAGTTAAGGAACTTGAGGAACTTGCAGCAAAAAAGACAGGCTTTGAGGCAGCCCTTTTTGTTCCATCAGGAACTATGGGAAATGCTATAGCAGTTAAAGTATGGGCAAAAGAAGGATCTGAAATTATTGTAGAAGAAATGTCTCATATTTATAACTTTGAAGTAGCTCACCTTGCCGAAATCTCAAGAGTTTTACCAAGACCACTTAAAAGCAAAAAGGGCTTCATTGATCCAGATGAAATTAGAAAAAACATAAAAAAGGAGCGACTCCACGTCTCAGGCACCTCTTTAATCTGTCTTGAAAACACTCATAACTACTGGGGAGGAAAAGTTTTAACCCCTGATTACTTAAAAGAGGTTAAAGAAATAGCGGATTATTACAATATACCAATTCATCTTGATGGTGCAAGAATCTTCAATGCTGCTAAATTTTTAAAAATTGATGTAAAAGAATTAACTAGATACGCAGACTCTTTAATGTTTTGCCTTTCAAAAGGTCTATCATGTCCTGTGGGATCTATATTATGCTCCTCAAAAGAATTTATCGAAAAAGCAAGAAGAGTTAGAAAAATGCTCGGAGGAGGAATGAGACAAGTAGGAATTCTTGCTGCCTGTGGAATAGTTGCTTTAAACAAAATGATAGATAGACTTGAAGAAGACCATCAAAAAGCAAAAAAATTAGCTTTAGGACTTCATTCTATACCATGGATAAAAATTGATTTAGAAGATGTAGAAACAAATATTGTAATAATAGAAGTAAAAAGAGATGAAGAAGAAATATGTAATATGCTGAAAGAAAGAGGCATACTTGCTCTTCCCTTTGGAAAAGGAAGGATAAGGTTTGTTACTCACAAGGATGTAGATTTCTCAGATATAGACTATGTTGTTGAGGTAATGAAGAAAATTTAGCTATGTGTGGGATAATAGGATATCTCGAAAAGGAAAGAAGAAGGGATCTAGGCGAAATTGCCTACGTTTCTCTCGAAATGCTTCAACATAGAGGGCAAGATGCAGCAGGTATATACACTTTTGAGGGAAGGCTTATAAAAGGTCAAGGAACTGTAGATCAGGTATTTAGTAGTGAAGTAATAAAAAGTATCGAAGGAAGAGGCTTTATTGGTCAAACAAGATACCCTACAACAAAAACAAAAAGAGAGGCTCAACCTGTAGCTTACGAATCTTTATGTATGGTTCATAACGGTCATATTAAAAATGTTTCTGAAATCTTGGAAAAATTTGGGAACCCTGGTTTTGAAACAGAAATAGATATAATAGCCTTCTTTTCTATATACCAAAAAAGTAAAAAACTTGAAAAATTTGCGGAAGAATCACTCTCAAACTTAAAGGGTGGGTATTCACTTCTTGGAATTATAAAAGATAAACTTCTATTTGCCCTTAGGGATCCTTATGGCATAAGACCACTTTTTTACTCTTTTGATGAGAACAGAGTATCTATTTCCTCTGAAACAATTGCTCTTGAAAAACTTGGCTTTAAAGATTTTATAGAAGTTGAAAGAGGTTCACTTTTAATTGTAGATAGTGATTTAAATATAAAAATAAGAAAAATTTTTACAAAGGAGTATAAATTCTGTTCCTTTGAAATTGTTTATTTTTCGAGAACAACCTCAAAGTTTAAGGGTAGACAGATTTTTGAATACAGAGAAGAATTGGGAAGGGTATTGTGTGATATTTTCCTTAAAAATCATAAAAACTTTGATTTTAAGGATACAGTAATTTCACCAGTTCCTGAAACTTCAAGAGCAGCTGCAGAAGGGTTTTTCAAAAGGTTAAAAGAAAGGGGAATTGAAATTCCTCTTGTTGACGTACTTGAAAAACATAGATACGGCGGAAGAAACTTTATAAAACCATCAGAAGAAATAAGAAGAAGACAAGTCTTCTATACTTTAACTCCAATTGAAAAAAACTTAAAACAAAAAAAAATAATATTAATCGATGATAGCATAGTCAGGGGAACAACACTTTCAAGAATGGTTAAAATACTCAGAGAAAAGGGGGCAAAAGAAATTCATCTCTGCATTACCTATCCACCAATAAGATACTCCTGTTTCTACGGAATTGATACACCAACAAGAGAGGAACTTATAGCCGCCTTTAAAGATGAAAAGGAAGTAGCAAAGGAGATTGGAGCAGATTCTTTAACTTACATGACCTTAGATGGACTTAAGGAAGTTTTGGGAGAGGAAATATGTTATGCCTGTCATGACGGTAGTTACATAAACATATGAAGTTAATAATCGCCATACCATCAAGATATGGTTCGAAGAGATTTGAGGGCAAACCACTTGCCCTAATCAAAAATAAACCACTAATTGAGCTAGTCTATCTTAGGGCAAAAAAAGTTAAAGATAAGTTAAAAAACTCCTTAGAAAATGTTGATATTGTAATAGCAACTGATGATGAAAGAATAAAAGAAAAGTGTCTCTCCTTTGATGCTAAAGTAATAATGACAGATAGTAATTTACCTTCAGGAACCGATAGGATATACCATGCAACGAAAGATATGGAATACGATTATATCGTAAATCTTCAGGGCGATGAACCTCTAATTTTTGAGGGCGATCTTATAAGACTTATTGAAGAAACAATAAAACATAAGTATCCCTGTGCGACCTTAGTTTATAAAGCAAAAGAAAATGTAGAAAATACTGACGTCGTTAAGGTGGTGATTGATAAAGAAAAAAGAGCCCTCTATTTTTCAAGATCAAAAATTCCCTTTGGAAGAGATAGTGAACCGGAATTTTATCTTAAGCACATAGGAGTTTATATATATAAAAGAGAGATTTTAGAGAAATTTGTAAGTCTAGGAGAAAGTTATCTTGAAAAAATAGAAAAACTTGAGCAGCTGAGGCTACTTGAAAATGGAATACCGATTTATTGCATTTTTGCAGAAAAAGACACAATTTCAGTAGATAGAAAAGAGGATATACCCTTAATAGAAAAATACCTATGAAGTGTAAAATTTGTAACAAAGACTTCGATTACCTTACAAGAATTTTAAGGATTTGCAAAAGTTGTCTTATTGAGAATTTTGAAAACATAAAGGAAGAGCTTATTTCTATTCATAGGTTAACAAGGGAAAAATTTGAACTAACTTTTCCAACTGGTGAAGGTGAAATTAAGTGTAAGTTTTGTGCAAGAGAATGTCCACTTTCAGAAAATGAAAGGGGATTCTGTGGGCTTAGAGAATATAGAAATAAAAAATTTATAAACTACTCTAATGATAATTACGGTTTTTTCCAGTTTTACTACGATCCACTTCCAACAAACTGTGTAGCAGATTGGATTTGTAAAGGGCACACTGCCTATGGAAAGTATAATCTTGCAGTCTTTTACGAGACTTGTTCTTTAAATTGCCTTTACTGTCAAAATTATCACTTTAGATATAGAAAACCGTGGAAAGAAAAGGCTCACTCATATGTGGAGTTATTAAGGGCACTCAATCCTGTTGTCTTTTGCGTTTGTTTTTTTGGTGGTGACCCTACAACACAGGCTATCCACTCTATAAAATTCTCTGAGGAAGCGATCAAAATGGGCAAAGTTATATGTTATGAGTCAAACGGAATGTGGAACAAAAATTTACTTTTAAAAATTTTAGAAATTGTAAAGGAAAGTGGAGGAATTTTAAAGTTTGACATAAAGGCCTATTCAAAAGAAGTATATTTTGCACTGACAGGATATGATGGTAAAAAAGTTTTTGAAAATTTAGAGCTAGCTGTAAATTATCTTGGTGACCTATCATCAAAACACTTATGTGCTTCGACCCTTATGGTTCCAGGTTATATAGATGAGTATGAAATTTCAGGTATCTGCGAATTTATATCAAAGTTAAATCCGTCAATACCCTACGCTCTACTTGCTTTTGCACCCCATTTTGAAATGAGTGATGCAAGGCGAAACTATAAGAGTGAAGCTTATAGGTTCTATGAAATAGTAAAGAGTAAAGGACTAAAAAACGTAAGAATAGGAAACTTTTTCCTACTTTTAGAAAAATAATAAATTTTCAGGAATCTTGTTGGTTTCTTCTATGGCTTATAATTCACTACCTCGAAAGTCTATCTGGTGAACAATGGAAGATCAGCTAAAAAATGTGAAAGTTGCAATAAAAAGAGAATTAGGGATGGTTTCGTTGAAACTCGGTATTATCTGATCGATACAAGAACTTCCCTGGAGCGCTTATTTCTGAAAGCATGGAAATTAGACCTTGTGCAAGCCATATAAGGAGTTTACTTGAAATCTCACTTAATTTTTTTTTAGAATTATAAAAGCAAAAAGGGTTGGGTGCCGGGAAGTGGGTGAGAATCCCACACCGTCCCCGCGACCGTGATAGACCGGTAAGGAAGTGTTTTCGGGGCAAAGTGCCCGCCACTGGGAAAAAGGGTTTTAACCTACCAAAAGGTTAAAGCTCTTTTCCTGGGAAGGTGGAAAACACTTCCATGAAGGTCTTAAGTCGGGAGACCGACCCAACCCTATAAAAAGCCCCGGGGAAAGGGCAAAGGGTTGTATCCCCAACCTGGGGATCCCTTAAAAATTATGTCAAAACTATATCTCATTTTTATAATTAGCCAAACTTACAGCTCTGGGGAAAAGTTATACATAATTTCCCCCATAGAGGTTTCCGCAAAGTATCCGGAAAGCTTCATAACTTCAAAAGGTACCTCCTACATGATCGACTCTACACTACTTTCTACCTTTAAGTTTGATCCATACCTTTTAAACCTATCTTATAGCCCCTCTCTTTTTATAAATACCTATGGTCTTCCAGGCTACTTACAGACAGCCTTTTTTAGAGGGTTTTCATCTACAAGAACCGGTGTTTATCTAGAAGGCTTTAAACTAAACTCAAGAACATCTGGAAGTTTTAACCTATCTTTACTTTCAGGTCTACCCTTCTCTAAAGTTGAAATTCTTTCCTCATCTTGCTCCTCTTTATACGGAGAAAACGCCTTAGGTGGTGTTATGAATTTCAAATTAGAGAGAAAGAAAGGACTCGGCATAAAAGGGGGAGCAGGAAACTTAAGGACAACATTTTTCTCTGGGATCGCAAACCTAGATTACTCTCATTTTTACTACACAACTTACACCTCAATTCCTCCTATACCTTATCTTCGAAACAAAGATAGTCACCTCTCGAGATTTGCAAACCTTTTCGAGCATAAAAATTTTAAATCTATCTTATTTTACTCAAGAAATAACATAGGAAATCCCACCAATGACACAACTAGAGAAAACGATGAAGTCGTTCTTACAGGTATAAATTTCAGGAACCAATATCTAAACTTAGGTTATCAATACAAAAAGGACAATATTGAACTTATTTTTTCGAACCTAAAATCAAAACAATGGAACGTATCAAACAGATTCACAGGTGATGTCTTTTTAGGTACTACAAATCTTAAGTTAAGAGCCGGTTTTGAATACGAAAGGGAATACTTAAAGGGAAATGGATTTGAAAACACTAATCCTAAAGATGAAAGATTTTACCCATACTTTGCCTTAGAGCTTGTTTTAAACCAGATTATTCCGTACTTTGAAGGAGGAAAAGAAATAGGGGGTGCCCATGAAAGGGAGGGGCCCTTTGTATATAGGGGAGGTCTATTAATTTTTTCAGAAGAGGGTTCTATTTATTTTAATTATTCAAGAGGATTTAGAGCTCCTACTCTATTAGACCTTTATTACCCCTTTTACGGGTCTACAAAGGGAAATCCAGATTTAAAGCCAGAGATTTCTGAAGAGATTGAGGGAGGTTTGAAGGCCTTAAGTAATAATCTGCTATTTATTCTTTCATATTTTAGAAGAAAACTCGAGAAGGGAATTATATGGGCTCCTGATGAAAATTTCATATTTACTCCTCAAAATGTAGAAAAAGTAAAAGTACAGGGACTTGAAAGTCTCCTAAGCTATAAACTCCAAAACTTCCTTGTAAGTATTAACTTTATGCTTTTCAGAGAGAGAAAGAAGATAGAAAAAGATAAAGCAGAAAATTTAATGTTCGTTCCCACGTATACATTAACTTTACTGACAGGCTATTCTCTTAAGGATCTTACTATTAACTATAGAGTTAGATTCTTAGGACCTCACACTTCATTAACACCTCTACTTACAAGGGAAGAGATAAAGTCTATCTATCTTAACGATCTATCCTTTTACTATGAGTTAAATAAGAATTTAAGTATTTCTCTTATTGTTACAAATGTTGACAATAAATGTTATGTAATTCAAATAGGATATCCGCCGGAAAGAAGGAGAGTGCATGCTTTTGTTGAATCAAACTTTTAGCTTATTTTTATTTCTATTTAGCCCCAGGATCGTCTCCCTCGCTCCAAGTATAACTGACTTTTTAATCAAACTTAATCTTAGTGGCTATATTGTTGGAAAAACCTATCTGGATCCTGGTTACATAAAGGCAGAGATTGTCCTCTTCCCCACCCTTAGAATTTCGCGAGAAAAAATATACGAACTAAAACCAACTCATATTATTTCCGCCGGCCTTATTAAAGAAGAAGAACTAAATTTCTTTAAAAAAAAAGTATTAAAGTCATAGACATAGAATATGAAAGCATCTTTGACATAGCACAAACTTACCTTCTTCTTGGTAAAGAGTTTAACATAGAAGAGCTCTCTCTAAGAGAGCTTAAAATTTTTCTTGATACTCTGTTTTTATATAAGGGTATAAAAAGTAAAAAAACTGTCTTATTTGTACTCGATATAACAAATGGCGTTTTTTGTCCAGGTAAAAAAACCTTTATAAGTGACCTAATTAACTGGATCGGCTTTAAAAATTACTCAGATTTTTATGAGGGCTATAGATTAGTCTCTTTTGAAAAACTAGTTCAAGACCAACCAGACATTGTAATATTTAATTTCAAAAACTCCCTTGAGCTTATAAAAAATACCCCTTTAAAAAACTTAAAAGCCATAAAAAATAAAAAAGCCTATGAAGTCAACAATCCAGACTACTTTTCAAGACCCTCGCCTTTAATCTTAAAAGCCCTGAAGTTTTTATCACAAATTGATTAGAAACAATCTGCTTTTATTTATTATTTTGCTTACTCTTCTCATCTTTTCTATATTCATTGGACCTGTAAAAACAGTTGACAAAGAGGTAATTTTAAACATAAGATTACCACGAATTTTAACGGTAATTCTTTCAGGTTCGTTACTTGGACTTTCAGGGCTTTTTACTCAAACTCTATTTAAAAATCCAATTGCTGAACCTTATTTACTTGGTATTTCTGCAGGTGCTGCCCTTGGAGCATTTATCTCTGACACATTTTTGCCCTTTATCCCCTATAAAAATCAGGTCTCTGCCTTCCTTTTTTCTCAACTAACCGTTATCATTGTGATTTTAATTTCCATTAGAAATGGATTTTTACCAAAAGAAACGCTTCTTCTATCAGGAATTGCATTATCACTACTTTTATCTAGTCTACTCTCATTTCTGATTTTCACTTCCCCTAAAGAGAGGCTAAAAATCTTCTTTTGGCTCTTTGGATCATTTTCACTTGTTGAATGGCGCGAATTCATTATAGTACTTTTTTCCTTCTTGATTTTTCTTTCTGCCCTGATTTTCAACCTAAACAAATACGACTTACTTTTATTATCCGACGAGGAAAGTACTTCTATGGGTATAAATCTAAAGGTTGAGAGAATCTATCTTTCTCTTTTAATTGCCTTTGCAACTGGTATAGTAGTTTCTATAGCAGGAATTATTGGCTTTATAGGACTTATCGTGCCACACTCAAGTAGAATAATTGTCGGCTCAGGCAAGCATAAAAAAGTTTTTCTACCAGTTATGCTTTTAGGTGCAATTATTCTTCTAATTTGTGATAATTTTTCAAGATTACTTTTAAAAGGGGCCGAAATTCCCGTCGGTGTATTTACCTCTCTCCTGGGCGTTCCCTTTTTTCTTTTTCTCTTATTTAAAGAAAGAAGAGTTAGCTTTTAAAGTATCTATTAAAAAAGAGCCTATCAATTGTGATAATACCGGGGGGTAAATCATTTATTTTTTTTATCCAATTAGCAACTATTGAAGCGGTCGCCTCATCACCTGGAATTCCACCTTTTACCTCCATCGTAAGTGAAGGCTTGCCCTCTATAGATACTCTATCTACCGGACTTTCTGCATCAAGACTCATTTCCAGGAAAAGATCTACGTTTATATTCTCTTCAGTTTCAACTTTAACCTCATGAAGTATTCCGCATACCTCACCAGGTTTTACCTCAAAATACTCTGTTTTTATAAATTCCTTAGCAATTTTAGGATTACAGGTTTCTTTCAAATCTTTAATCTTAAGTGAAAGTGTTTTAGCTAAAATTGAACCAGATTCTGCAAGTCCTACATGTCCTATTTCTCTTTTTTCCCACTTTTTATAAAACTCCTCTTCTTTTAGGCCTGAACCGATTTTCTTTTGAAGAGGATATCTCCTTTTACTGGCATTATTTATTCTTTCGACCCTTATTGAATAAATTTCTTCAAAGACACAGGAGAAAAACGAGGGAAGAAAGTCCATAACGAATCCGGGATTAACACCAGTTGGAAGCACAGTCTTTTCTACTGCTTTAGCTTTTCTTTCAATCTCTTTCGCAAGATCTGGATTTCTTAGGTAAGGATCTGTCATCTCTTCAGTGGTGGTTATTATGTGATGTCCCATATCAAGGATGAGCATGTACTGATCTATCACATCTTTAACGTAAGAGCCTGTGAGATGAAGAACTATCCCATTTTTGTATCCTTTTAGAACCTTTTCAGCATCTTTCTCAACAATGATATCAGAGTATTTATCTAAACCTGTTATTTCAGCAACTGACTTTCCAACTTTCTCTGGATCAATATCAATCACACCAGCCAATTCGATACCCTCTTTTTTATGAATGTTTTTTAACACTATTTTACCTATTTCACCAAGACCAAATATGAAGACTTTATTCATGGCATTCTATTTTAGGAAATTTCTTTTAAGTTTTTCAATATAGTAAATTATAATTGTGAAAATTTTAATTAGTCCCCTTTTTGGTATTGGAGACACCTTAATGATGACTCCTGCTCTAAGGCTATTAAAAGAAAACATAAAGGACGCAAAAATAGACGTCTTCACAATTTTTACTTCCACAAGAGATGTCTTACTTTATAACCCCTTTATCGACAACCTAATTTATTATCCCCTTTTAAAGAATAAGTTAAGGGGACTTTTTTATTTTTTAAAAAACATAAGTTTTAAAAAATATGACCATGTAATTAACTTCTATCCAACAAACAGAAAAGAATATAACATTTTTTCCTTCCTAACAGGTTCTAAATCAAGAATAGGGCACAGCTATAGGCACTTAAATTTTACTGAACTAAATTTTCTAAAAAACAAAAGAATTATGGAAGAAGAAAAAACCCATAATGTCTTAGAAAACATAAGGCTTTTAAAAGAATTTTTTAAAATTGAAATTAAAAGTATTCCTCCTCTTTCAATTTATTTAAAGGATGAAGAACTAAATGGTGCCAGAAAGTTTTTAAGTGAAAAAGGTATTGTAGATAAATTTTTAATAGGAGTTCATGCTGGTTCTAGTGTCTTTAAAGGACACACCGGTAAAAGATGGCCAGAAAAATATTTCCTAGAACTTCTTAGGAGAATAAAAAACAAAATAGAGAACTGTTTCTTTTTAATTTTTGGTTCTAAAGATGATGCTGATGTTAATGAGTTTCTCCAAAGAAATATGGAGGAAAAACTGATAATTACTGATAAAAAAATAAGAGAAGTAGCGGCATTAATAAAACAATGTAAAATCTTTATTTCTAACGATTCAGGACTTATGCATCTTGCAGCAGCTTGTGGTGTACCAGTTCTTGCCCTTTTTGGTCCCACATCTCCCTACAAGCTTTTCCCCTTTGGTGTGAAACATAGAGTTTGTTTTTTAAATCTTGACTGTTCACCCTGCTTTTTCTATTCTCCAAAACCTTTAAGGTGTGTTAAAAACATTAATTTTAAATGTATGAAAAATATGGATGTTGATTTTGTCTATGAAAAATTTATTGAACTTTACAAAGAAATCAATTAATTTTTTTAATTGAGAATTTATTTAACAATTTAAGAGAGTAGCCATAAAAATTAAAGGGAAACAACTTTAGGAATTCATCGAGAAAATACATTAATATTAAAACTTTATGTTCCGTTTTGGAGACCTCAAAACAATAAACATCTATGTTTTTTTTAGAAGCTTCCTTTTCAAATTTTTTTATAATATTTTCATTTAAGGTATCAATTAACAAAACTCCCTCATGAATATTTGAAAATAATAGATTAAAATTTTCCAACTTATCAGTAGAGATTGCAACTCTAAGTTTTATATTCAATGGATAAAGTTGAACTCTAACTTTTTCCTCATTGTTAAATATCCTTATAAAGTAAGAAAAAATGTTAGGATTTTCAAAATCAGGATAAGGTAAAGTTGTTACATTCATGGAGTTTATAGTGTTTAATACAAGATCAAGAAACTTATAACCTTCTTTTTTATCACCAGATAAAATATTTATTTCATACATTTTAATATTAACATTATTTTTAAAGAATAAAAGTGATACAGATCACATTTATTGAAAATTTATTAATTTTTTGATATATTAATAGGGAAGGGGGTGAAAATTGGGTTTGACGGAAGGGATTGCGGATAACCGGGGCATGCCAGGGTGCGGGAACCCTGAAAAAACCCGCGCAAAAAACTGCCAACACCTACGCACTTGCTGCCTAAAATAGGTAGCGGGCTTACTTCAGAGGTCCCTGCTGAAGTAAAGCCTTTAGATAAAGGGGCTAGCTCAGTAAGGTTACCCCTTCCCTTACTGGGGACACTAAAAAGGGGAAGGTCTTCTCCTTAAGTGCCTGTCCTTGGGGAAAGACTAAAATAAAGACAGGCTAAGCATGTAGGCCCGGTATCCAAACCCTTTCGGACGAGGGTTCAAACCCCCCACCTCCATTTTGCCCTAAAGGCGGTAGGCATAAGCCTGTGTAGGTTCAAATTGTACTTTGAACATAAAAATTTCAACGCATAATTTTAAACTTCTTTTAATTTTCTCATCTCTTTCCTCTTTAACCATCTAAATTTTTTTGGTGTGAGAGCAAGTTTATTTAAAGGTTAAGGATTAAAAAAGTATTTAAAGATTATGAAATCTGCAAATTAAGAAGTCAAAAATCAAAACATTTAAAATCCATTGATTCACAATTTGCGTTGGCAAACATCGGTTAAAAAATTTTAGCCCTCTAAAATTGAAGAAAAATCTACATATTACTACGTCATATAACAAACATCTCCATTATTTTATCTTAATAACCTTCTTTATCTTCTTTTCCTCACCAAGTGAAGCACTTACATAATACACTCCACCTTTTAAATCTGGAAGTAAAA